>NZ_JAMYLP010000048.1:0-40625 GCF_040318085.1 Mesorhizobium sp. M1322 | reverse complement strand
CGGTCCAAGGCATCGTGATCTCCGTCGAATCTCAGCAATCCGACAGAATCACAACCTGCTGAAATCACTCACTCCTTTTTGGATCGGACACTTAGGATTTCGTCAGTTTGGCGTATTCCTTGGATACCTTGTCTCCGGCTTTCAGCCTCTTCAACTCGCCTTGGTAATAATCATCCTTCTTGGGTTTGGAGCCATCATAGTGAGTGGACCATAGCGTCCAGATCTTCTTTCCGTCCTTGTACCACTGCCAGCAATCGGACGCTTTACCGGTATCGGCCGACTTGATCGACTTCCAGGCAACTTTCATGCAATTTCGATTTGAAGAAACACTCCAACTGCCTGAAAAAGTAACCTTCCCCTTAGTATTGTAACCGATGACACTTCCATCCGGAGCAAAGAAAGCGCGAGCGTCGTCCCAGACAGCGGACTTTCCTGAATAGACGGCACGCACTTCATCCGCCGACATAGGTTTGGCGGTCTTGGGCAAATTGTCGGCCGATGCGGCCGATACCTGCGCTGCCAGACTCAAGACCAAAATAGGGAATACTGCCGAACGAATTCGTCTCATAACGCTACTCCCCTCCATTGATTGTTGCTCGGTATTTCCGTAGCGCCATTACTTTAGATCTTTCTAAACAATGGTCAACCAGTTAGGCCTGAGCAACGGCTCTCAGCCCGCAAGGGGCAAGGCCCCATGGGTTACGCCAAATAGCGGCATGCTACCCTGTTAACGGATACGAGAGCCAAATCTATGCAGCGTGCGCAGAGGTGCGTCCAGCGGACCTGAAATCCATCAGCAGACCTTCTCAAACCCCAATCGCCGCAACAAGTATCCGGTTCTGCCTTCGTATCGCCGCCCGCAGTTCCGCAATCCTGGCCTTGTCGCGTTTCACGAACTCGATGAACATCATATTCATGTTGTTGAACACCAACTCGCCCAGCGCCTGCCCGTCGATATCCCGGCGCACCAGGCCGATCGCCTGCAGCCGGGCGATCAGCGCGCGGATCTGCTCGGTCAGCGCCCGGTCGAGCGCCGTATAGGCCTGGCCGAACGCGCTGTCGGGCAGCTGCGTCGAGATCGCCATCGCCTGCCGCCACATCTCCTTGCTGAGATAGTGCAGCGAATGCTCGATATAGATGCCGAGCAGCGTATCGAGCGCATCGCCGACATTGGCTGGCGGGTTGGCGACGACGCCCTGCCCGGCGTTGAGCACTTCGTTGACCTCCATCGACACGATGGCGCCGAGGATATCGCCCTTGTTTTGGTAATAGTTGTAGATCGTGCCGACCGAGACCTCGGCCTGCGCGGCGATCGTCTCGATCTTGGCGCCTTCATAGCCGGCGTCGCGGAAAAGCTCCGCCGCCGCCTCGATGATGCGGCGGTGCCGATCCGCCTTTTGCCTTGCCCGCAATCCGCTCATATCGGCTATTTGCCATAAAAACAGAATTGACTCAATTTTAGAATTGGTTCAATTTTTGCGACAAGCCAAAAAGGCAAAGGGAGAACACTCGATGCGCACTAATCTGAAAACTCCGAATCCAACTGCCAAGAATCCGCTTTCCGTTCTGAAGAGCCATCTCCACGCCGCGTGTGCTGCAACAGCACTGCTGCTGGCGACGGGCAGCCTCGCTCAGGCTGCTGATCTCAACGCTCTGATCTGGTGCGATCATGCCGATCCGGCGCTGCTGCAGCCCTTCGAGGAGGCCAATGGCGTCAAGGTCAATGTCAAGGAGTTCGAAGGCACCGGCGCCGGTATGGCGATCGTCGAACAGTCGCAACCCGGCGACTGGGACGTGATGGTGATCGACAGCATCGACATACCGCGCGGTGTCGAAAAAGGCCTGTTCGAGCCGCTGCCGGAAGACAAGCTGCCGCTGGCCGACCTCTTTCCCCAGGTGAAGATGGACAGTTCCACCGTCGTCGACGGCAAGCGCTACGGCATCACCGAAAAGTTCGGCTACAACACCATCGGCTACAATAAGACAAAGGTCGATCCGGCCGACATGCAGTCGATGGCCGCGCTGACCGGCGACAAGTACAAGGGCAAGATCGCCATCTACGACTACTATCTGCCGGTCATCGGCATGGCCGCACTTGCGATCGGCAAGAAAACCGCCGAGCTGACCGAAGCCGACCTTCCCGCCATCAAGCAAGAGCTGCTTAAGATGAAGGCCAATGCCAAGCTGGTCGGCGAGGTGACCGCCAGCCAGACCGCGCTGGCGACCGGCGAGGTCGACATACTGGTCGGCGGCGGCGAATGGGTGACGGCCGGGCTGGCCAAGGAGAACCCTGCCCTCGACTTCTCCATCCCGAAAGAAGGTGCTGTGCTGTGGTCGCAGTCGCTGGCCATGTTCAAGGATTCCAAAAACAAGGACATGGCGCTGAAGTTCATCCAGTACATCATGAGCCCTGAAGGCCAGGCGCGGCTCGCCACCTCGGCCTGCTATTGGGGAATGCCGGCGAATACCAAGGCGGCTCTGACCGATGAGCAGAAGAAGATCCTGCGCTTCGACGAGCAGCCGGATTTCCTCGCCCGCGCCCAGCCCTACCCGGCGCCGAACGCCGATCTCGACAAGAAGATGCAGGACGTCTGGACCGAAATGCTGCAGGCGCAGTGACCGGTCGCGGTCGTGAACTCTGCCACAACCAGCGGGCGTGCCCTGCCCCGGGCGGGCTGTGCCCTGCCCTGGGCGCTGGTCACGCCGGCGCTCGGCTGGACGCTGCTGTTCTTCGTCCTGCCTTTTCTGGCCATGGGGTTTTCCAGCCTGACGGCGCATGACGGCGGCGGCTTCACCCTTTCCAACTACAGCCAGTTCTTCAACAATCCGGCCTATTGGCAGGCGATGGTGAACTCGCTGCAGGTCACCGCCATCGTTACAATGATTTCGGTGCTGCTCGCCTACCCTTTCGCCTGGATCCTGGCCGAACAGGTTCCGGAGCGCTGGCAGCGGCTGGCGCTGATGCTGGCCGTGCTGCCATTCTGGACCTCCTATGTCGTGCGATCCTACTCCTGGCTGCTGGTGCTGGCGCAGAACGGCGTGATCAACCGTGCGCTGACCGGCTCCGGCCTGTTCAGCGAGCCGGTGCAGCTGGCCAACACACGGCTGGCCACTATCATCGGCTTCGTCCATTTCTTCGTCATGCTTTTGACGCTGACGATCTTCGCCAATCTGAAGCAGCTCAGCCCCAGCTACCGAAAAGCCGCCGCCGATCTCGGCGCCGGGCCGGTGCGCACGTTCCTGAATGTCGTCCTGCCGCTGACCTTGCCCGGCATCATGGTCGGCGCCTTCCTCACCTTCGTGCTGTGCATAGGCGACTACATCACGCCGCAGATTCTCGGCGGCAACAACGAGCTTTTGATGCCGCAGCTCGTGATGATGCAGATCGGCCGACGCGGGGACTTTCCGCTTGCCTCGGCGCTGTCGATCATCCTGATGGCGGTGGTCACCATTGCCTATCTCGCCTGCGCCCGCTGGCTGAAGATCGAGCGGGCCTGACCATGCGCGCGCTTGTCCGTATCTTCTCTTGGCTTTACGCGATCGCCATCTATGGTTTCATCTTCCTGCCGGTGGTCGTGCTGGTGCTGTTTTCGCTGCAGGCGACGTCGTTTCCGATCCCGCCATTCACCGGGCCGTCGCTGCGCTGGTACGACGCCGTGCTCGCCGACACGCGGCTGACCTCGGCACTGGTCAATTCGCTTTTGGTCGCGATCCTCTCCTCAGCTGCAGCCGTCGCGCTGGGTTTCCTCTCTGCCTGGGGCTTTGCGCGTTTCGCCCTGCCGGGCTCAGGCCTGATGCGCGGGCTGATCACGCTGCCGCTGACAGTGAGCTATCTCATCATCGGCATGGGATTGCTGGTGCTGTTCAACTGGGCCGGCGTGCCAAAATCGCTGCTTGCCGCCGGCATCGGCCATGTCGTTATCAACCTGCCGCTGTGCTTTGCCATCATCTACAGCCAGATGGGCGACCACCAGATCAATATCGAGCGCGCCGCGCGCGACCTCGGCGCGCCCGAGTGGAAGGTGCTGCTGCTGATCACCGTGCCTGTCATGGCGCCGGCAATCTTCGCCGGTTTCTTCCTGTCGATGACCTTCTCCTGGGACGAATTCGTGATTTCCTTCCTGCTGACGCGCTTCGACACCACGCTGCCCGTCGAGATCTGGAACCTGCTGCGCTCAGGTCTCAATCCCAAGACCAACGCCGTCGGCTCGCTGGTCTTTGCCGTCTCCATCGTGCTGGTGGTGTTTTTTGAACTGATGCTGTTGCGGAGGAAGCCAGCATGACCGCGCCACTGGTCGATATAAGCTCTGTCTCGCACCGCTTCGGCCAACATACCGTGCTGAAGAACGTCTCGCTGACGATCGAACCGGGCAGCTACACGATCCTGCTCGGCCCGTCGGGCTCCGGCAAGACGACGCTGCTGTCCATTCTCGGCGGCTTCGTCACGCCGAGCGAAGGCAAAGTGCTGATCCGCGGCGAGGACTGCACCGCCGTGCCACCGGCGAAGCGGCCGACGACGACGGTGTTCCAGGACTATGCGCTGTTTCCGCATATGAGCGTCGGCAGCAATGTCGGCTTCGGCCTGCGAATGCAAGGCATCGATGTCGCGACACGGACCGCGCGGGCTCGCGAGGCCCTGGCGCTGGTCGGGCTGGCCACCGCCTTCGACAAGAAGCCGCACCAGCTTTCCGGCGGCCAGCGCCAGCGTGTGGCGCTGGCCCGCGCCCTTGTCGTCGAACCTGCGGTGCTGTTGCTCGATGAACCGCTCGGCGCGCTCGACCTAAAATTGCGCCGGCAGATGCAGGACGAGCTGAAAGCGATCCAGAAGCGCGTCGGCACAGCCTTCATCCATGTCACCCATGACCAGGAAGAGGCAATGGCGCTGGCCGACCATTGCGTAGTGATGAATGACGGGCGCATCGAGGACGAAGGGCCGCCCGAGCGTGTCTATGCGCGGCCGGCGACGCGCTTTTCCGCGACTTTCATGGGCGAAAGCACGCTGGTTTCAGGAGCGGTAATGGCGGCGAACGACGGAACGATCACTGCCGCAACACAGCTCGGACCGCTTTCGCTGCCCGGCACATTGCCGGCCGGGACGGCCGTCGCCCTCGCCATCCGCCCGGAACACCTTGTCCTCGGCTCGGCCGCTGGCGCTGGCGCTGTAGGGCTCGGCACGGCCAAGGTGAGCGACGTGGTGTTTCAAGGCAGCTTCAAGCGCGTGCTTGCTGTCTCCGAGAAAGACCCGGCGCTGCACTTCATCGCCAAAGTCCCCGCCGCAGCGGCCGTCCAGTCGGGCGATATCGTTGCGGTTTCGTGCGACGCTGGCGATATCATCCTTCTGGCGAGTTGAGTCATGGGCGCGCTTCCGGTCATCGACGCTCCGAATTGGTATGAAACCATCCGCATGGGGGATGACGTGACGCTGATCCACGAGCCGTGGATCAAGCCGTTCTTCCGCTGCAACATCTGGCATGTGCGCGGTCGCGACCGCGATCTCCTTTTCGACACCGGCCTCGGCCATTTCAGCCTGCGGCGCCACGTCCCGCTGGTGACGGAGCGAAAGCTCATTTGCGTGGCGAGCCACACCCATTTCGACCATATTGGCTGCCATCACGAATTTCCGGACCGCTGCGTGCACTCGGCCGAAGCTGAGATCCTCGCCGATCCGCGCAATGAATGGACGGTCGCCGACCGCTACGCTACCGACGCAATGTTCGACGGCCTGCCGCAGGGTTGGGATGCCGCGCGCTACCGGATCCTGCCGGCGCCGGCCGATCGCGTGCTCGGAGAAGGCGATGTGATCGATCTCGGCGACCGCGCCTTCGAGGTGATCCACACGCCGGGCCATTCACCTGGCGGCATCGCGCTCTACGAGAGGCAGACCGGCATTCTGCTTTCCGGCGACATCGTCTATGACGGCCCGCTGATCGACGATGTTTATCATTCCGCCGTCGACGACTATGTCGAAACGCTGTTGCGGATGCGCGAGCTCGATATTGCCGTCGTGCATGGTGGCCATTTTCCGAGCTTCGGCAAGCTTCGCTACCGCCAGCTTATCGACGAGTATCTCGCACAGAAGCGGCAGGCCGGCTGCCATCTGCTGCAGGCGCGATAAGCACCGGCCTCTCGCATCACGGGAAGTGCTTGGCGAATTCACAACGCTCTTTGCGGGCACGGCGTGCCGGCGGCATCGCCGCAGCGTGAGGCCGTGGGTTGGGGTCTCAAACTCGTCTCTTCCGACTGGCGCACCAGTTGGGCAAAGGCAAGAGCAAAACTTCCCAGCATCAGGACGATGATAATCAGGCGTGTTACCGGCAATAGATCGGTCCGACTAGCTGGCCCCCACGCCGCCCATCCACTGGCCGCTAGCATGGTCGATCCGGCTTTACGAGAGTTTAATCCCTGTCTTAACCATCACATTCGCTTGTCACTCGACACAGTGCGCGAGCCGCCTGACCGGCGCTCTTCCCGGCGCCGTGTCGAGGGGCGCATGCCTCCCTTTGCAGATTTGCCCGCCCATGCTAACCCGGCGCTGGCGCGGCGCTAGCAACCGGTCGCCAACCAACCGGTCGCCACCAACATCGCCATTGGGGAGCCATGAGCAAAGCCGCCAACCGTTTCGCCTTCGTGTCGTCCGATACCGCCGACGCCAAGGCGGCGCTGGAGAGCCTTTCGGCGCGCTATGGCCAGGCATCCATCGAGGATGCAGAGATCGTTGTCGCCCTCGGCGGCGACGGCTTCCTGTTGCAGACCTTGCGCGACACGATGAGCACGGGAAAAAAAGTCTACGGCATGAACCGTGGCACCATCGGCTTCCTGATGAACGAATACCGCGCCAGCGGTTTGACTGGGCGCATCGCGGCGGCCGTTGCCGAGACCATCCGTCCGCTGGAGATGCAGGCGGTGACGGCTGAGGGCGAAACGATTTCGGCGCTGGCGATCAATGAGGTTGCGCTGTGGCGTCAGTCCTATCAGACGGCCAAGATCCGTATCACGGTCGACGGGCAAGTGCGGCTGGAGGAATTGAATTGCGACGGTGTGATGATCGCGACGCCGGCCGGCTCGACCGCCTACAATCTGTCCGCGCACGGGCCGATCCTACCCCCCGCCGCCCCGCGGCGGGCGCGGACCCGGGCCAGCCGGTGCCGCCGGCGCCGGGGCGGCGGCGCGCTGCTTTCCAACAAGGCGACCGTTCGTTTCGACATTCTGGAGGCGGAAAAGCGGCCGGTGAACGCCGCCGCCGACCACACCGAAGTGAAGGCCGTAACCTCGGTGACGGTGCGAGAATCGCCAACGGTGACGGCGACGCTGCTGTTCGATCCGAGCCACTCGTGGAACGAGCGTATTCTTGCCGAACAGTTCCGTTACTGAGCCGGTACAGCGGCGGGCAGCTCGATTAAGCATCGCGATTAAGGTTACGACTTCACAATCACACCGTTCCCCACCCGTTTCTGTTGACAAATCGTGGGCTTGCGCCTACCTGCAATACCAATCTTGCAGGCGCGCGGCGCTTGCCGCGACTGCTTATGTTGCGCCCCCGAACCAGCCAAAGACAGCCAAACTTGTCCTCAGACGCCCAGATCGCTCAAGAAGCGTTGACCTTCACAGACCTCGGCCTGTCGCCGAAGGTCCTTTCCGCAGTCACCGATGCCGGTTACACCGAACCGACGCCGATCCAGGCTGGCGCCATACCGCACGCCTTGCTCGGCAAGGATATTTTGGGCATCGCCCAGACCGGCACCGGCAAGACGGCCTCGTTCGTGCTGCCGATGCTGACCCGGCTTGAAAAGGGCCGGGCCCGCGCCCGCATGCCGCGCACGCTGATCCTCGAGCCGACGCGCGAGCTTGCCGCGCAGGTCGAGGAAAACTTCATCAGATACGGCAAGAACCACAAGCTCAACATCGCGCTGCTGATCGGCGGCGTGTCGTTCGACGAGCAGGACAAGAAGCTGGAGCGCGGCGCCGACGTGCTGATCGCGACGCCCGGCCGACTGCTCGACCACCGCGAGCGCGGAAAGCTTCTGCTCAACGGCGTCGAGATCCTGGTCATCGATGAGGCCGACCGCATGCTCGATATGGGCTTCATTCCCGACATCGAGCGCATCTGCGAGATGATCCCGTTCACGAGGCAGACGCTGTTCTTCTCGGCGACGATGCCGCCTGAGATCACCAAGCTCACCGAGAAATTCCTACACGCGCCGGTGCGCGTCGAGGTTTCGAAGGCCGCGTCCGCCGCCACAAACATCATCCAGCGGCTGGTGAAATCCGGCTCGAAACCCTGGGACAAGCGCGAGACGCTGCGCAATCTAATAAAGGCCGAGGATGCGGAGCTGAAGAACGCCATCATCTTCTGCAACCGCAAGATCGAGGTCTCGGAGCTTTTCCGCTCGCTGCTGAAATATGATTTCGACGCCGGCGCGCTGCATGGCGATATGGACCAGCGCGCGCGCATGCAGATGCTGGCCAATTTCCGTGACGGCAAACTGCGCTACCTCGTTGCGTCGGACGTTGCGGCGCGCGGCCTCGACATCCCCGATGTCAGCCACGTCTTCAATTACGACGTGCCGATCCATGCCGAGGACTATGTCCACCGCATCGGCCGCACCGGCCGCGCCGGACGCTCGGGCAAATCCTTCACCATCGCCACCAAGTCCGACACCAAATACATCGATGCGATCGAACGGCTGATCGGCAACAAGATCGAGTGGCATGATGGCGATCTGTCGACGGTCGTCGCCAGCGAGGGCGGAGAGGACGATGCTCCCCGCCGTGGCCGCGGCGCCCCGCGCCGCGCCGGGCGCAAGGACGATGACCGCAAGGACAGGGGCGAACGCAAGCCACGCGAACGTCACGCCAAGCAAAGCGAAGCTGCAGCACCGGATGTTGCGCGCGAGGAACAGCCAATGGTGGCCGAGACCGCGGTCGCCGATGGCGGTGAGCGGCGCGCGCGCAAGGAAGCGATCCGCTCGGAAAATAGCGAGCGCCAAGCTTCCCCCGAACGCAAGATTTCGCCCGATCGCAATCGCAACGAACAGCGTGCGCCGGAACGTGGCGACACCAGGCCGCAGCGCGACGGCAATCGCCCTGCCCGCCATCGCCAAGAAGACAATGACGCGACCGTCGGATTCGGCGACGACATGCCCGCCTTCATGCGCATCGTCGCCAAGGTCTGATCAAATGCCAGTCCGCCTTTAGATCCAGAATACCTAAACGGAAACGGCCCCTTGCGGGGCCGTCTTCATGTTCGATGCCGGGTTCGTATCTGAACATGATCTTTTCCGAACCCGAAGGTCCGAGATCATGGTCCAGCTCAGGTGAGCGGTGAAAGCTGGATCTCGACGCGGCGGTTCTGGGCACGGCCGGCGGCCGTCGCATTGGAAGCGATCGGACGCGTCTTACCGAAGCCGGTGACGGCAAAGCGGCGAGAATCGACGCCCTGCCCGGACAGATAGTTGGCGACCGCCAGCGCGCGGCGCTGCGACAGGTCGAAATTGTGTTGGTCGCCACCGGTCGAATCGGTGTGGCCGAACACGTCGACCGTGGTCTGCCGGAACTTGTTCAGCACAAGTGCGACCGAATTCAGCACTTGATAGAAGCCGGGCTTCACCGCGTCCTGGTCGACGTTGAAGGTGATGTCGGACGGCATGTTGAGGATGATCTGGTCGCCGGTGCGGGTCACGCTGACGCCCGAGCCCTGAAGCTGCCGGCGCAGTTCGGCCTCGTTCTGGTCCATCGTGGCGCCGATGGCGCCGCCGGCGAGCGCGCCGACGCCAGCGCCGATCAGCGCATTGCGGCGATCGTTGCCGCCGGCAAGCAGGCCGAGCCCCGCCCCCGCCAGCGCGCCGATGCCGGCGCCGGCCGCAGTGTTGGAAACCTTCTGCTCTCCGGTATACGGATCGGTTGTGGTGCAGGCGCTCACGAGCACAGCCGTCGCCACGGCGACGAGCACAGTCTTTCTCATTGGGTAGTCCCTCTCCAGTCCGCGGTCCCACCGGTGGCGCGCCGCATCAGCCCTTCCGTTGCATCGGCCCGAAAATCATCGATTTTCGGAAAGCACGATGCATTTAGATTCAAAGTTTTAGAGCGTACTTTGTGCGTCCAAGTGGACGCACGTCGCTCTAATGTCTTGTAACATGAAATGCGGCGAAAAATGGAACGGGAAAAGCGGCTGGCTATGGCTTTTCCCGGTCAATTCCACGGCCACGGTATTGCGCAATTCTGATCGGCTACCAGATATTATCGGCTACCAGAGATTCTTGCCGTCGATGACGACGACCTCGACCTGATCGAGGTCGAAATCGTCGAACAGGCGCGAATTCACGCTGATTTTCGGATTGTCGAAATCCGGCTCGCCGGTCGACCAGTCCGGCGTTTCGGTGAAGGTGCCGCAGCCGCAGGTGGCGCAGAAACCGTGTTTGATCGTTTTCGACCCCCACCGGTAGAACGAGACATTCTTGAGCGGGCTGGTGAGTTTGAATTGCGACGGCGTATAGTAGGCCCACAACGAACCGCGTTTCGAACAGAAGGAGCAGGTGCATTGCGTCACGGTTAGCGGTGCTTGCGAAACCTCGAACGTCGTCGCCCTGCAGTGGCAGCTTGCCTTTATTGTCATGAACGCCTCCCTCACGTTTCCTCCGGCAAGGCAACATAAAGAGACGCTCTTGACAACCGTCTGTCAGCAGACGTCGGACGCGTGGCGCGCTTCAATCTTTCTGATGCCTGTCGTTATCCCAAAACCGCTGCGCACCCTCGGGGGTCACGCCATCGCTCAGGCCCTTGGGGCAAGCTTTTGGGCGCCACGCATTAAAACGACGAGGGTGGCACGAACAGGCAGATGGTCTTTCCGTCATTGGAGCCAGCGACCGAACACCAGTGATATTCGCCATCCGGCGAATTCTTGATCCGTGCATCGCTGTAGGCCACTACCTCGCCTGTCCCCTTGATGACGTAGCCTTCCGGGCGCTCGCTGATCGACGTCTGCGAGACCGCGCGGCAGTCATAGCCAGAACAACAGGAGAATGGGTAGCTCCAGCCCTGCGGCCTCGCCGCAGTCGGCGTGGCGTCGTGCGCCAAAGCCGGCGCTGCAAATGCAGCGATGGCGGCCGTCAGAGCCACCACCGCAATGATTGAATTCAGGAGGCGGCGCGCCGTCTGGACGGCTGAGGCCGGTCGGGTTGTGAAAGCAGGCATGGGCGCAGTTCCTATCAACGAGTTATCAAGCGTTTCGCTTGCCCGTTCTTGGAACGCATCTTCCCAGTGGCCGAATCGTCAGGTCGCAGATACGCCGCGTCCGGCCATAAATGCTTTTTTCCCCCAGCTTTCGGATGCTGGGCTGATTCCTTTGTTGGCGCAAGAAATTGCTATGCAACCGAGCGCCGACATCTGCAACCGGAACCAGCCTGCCGGGCTGGCGAGAGTGACTTCATCAACCCCGGCAGATGGGATCGCAGATAACGAGAATCAGCTCGGAGTGGTTCCGGGCTTGGCGCCGGCAGGCCCGCAACATCCAACCCGAAGTTAGAAGTTGTTTTGGAAAATTTGATGTAAAAACAATACCATAAAGCGACCGCTCAATTAGAGTGAGAGCCTGTTACTCTAGCGTGATGTTCATGCTGCTTTGGCGCGTAGGCGCTTCAGTCGATATCGGCGACCACTTCGCCGGCGCCGCCCTCGATGCGCTGCGACAGCGAGGCCTCCATGAAATCGTCGAGGTCGCCGTCCAGCACGCTCGACGGGCTTGTACTCTCGACGCCGGTGCGCAGATCCTTCACCAGCTGATAGGGCTGCAGAACATAGGAGCGGATCTGGTGGCCCCAGCCGATATCGCTCTTCGACGCTTCGGTGGCGTTCGCCACCGCCTCGCGCTTCTTCAGCTCTTCCTCATAGAGCCGCGAGCGCAGCATCTCCCACGCCTTCGCCTTGTTCTTGTGCTGGGAACGTTCGGCCTGGCAAGCGACCGCGATGCCGGTGGCGAGATGGGTGATGCGGACCGCCGAATCGGTGGTGTTGACGTGCTGGCCGCCCGATCCGGACGAACGATAGGTGTCGATGCGGACATCCGATTCGGAAACGTCGATCTCGATCGTATCGTCGATGACGGGATAGACCCAGACGCTGGCAAAGGACGTGTGGCGGCGCGCATTGCTGTCATAGGGCGAAATACGCACGAGACGGTGAACGCCGGATTCCGTCTTCAGCCAACCATAGGCATTGTGGCCCTTGATCAGCAGCGTGGCGGATTTGATGCCGGCCTCTTCGCCGTCATGCACCTCCAGCACCTCGACCTTGAAGCGCCGCCGCTCGGCCCATCGCGTGTACATGCGCAGAAGCATCGAGGCCCAGTCCTGGCTTTCGGTGCCCCCGGCGCCGGCATGGACTTCGAGATAGCTGTCGTTGGCGTCAGCCTCGCCCGAAAGCAGCGTCTCGATCTGGCGGGCCTTTGCTTCGCCGCGCATCGAGCGGATCGCCGCTTCCGCCTCGGCGACGACGCTCTCGTCGCCCTCTTCCTCGCCAAGCTCGATCAGGCCGATATTGTCCTCCAGCGCCTGGGTCAGGCCTTTGACCGCGGCGATGCCTTCCTCGAGCCCCTGACGCTCACGCATCAGCTTCTGCGCCTCCAGCGGTTCGTTCCAGAGACTCGAATCTTCGGCACGCACATTCAGGTATTCAAGCCGCTTTATGGCTTGATCCCAGTCAAAGATGCCTCCTCAGCAGGGTAATCGCCTGCCTGATTTCATCGACAATGTTCTGCGTTTCCGCGCGCATGGCTGGTCGTTCTGTCCTGTGCTGAAATGGTGCCCTGTTGCTTAAACAGAGCTGGGTTGGCGCGATACATAGGGACCGCACCGCCACCTGTAAAGCGAAATGGGCCGGCTCGAAAGCCGGCCCAGAACACCATGTCCTATATCAATATAGCCCGCCGCCGCCGGACTGGATGGCTTGGTTGGCCTGTGGCGACAGCGCGCCGCCGGAGGCGTTGGAGCCGTCCGCACCCATGCCGATCACCCAATAGCTGTCGGCGGGGCCGGTGCCCGGCTTGAAAGCTTCGATAAAGGCGCCAGCATCGCCTGGGTTGGCAGCCATGCCGGTCTTGCGATTGATGGCGATCAGCTTCATGCCTTCGGGAACCTGGAAATCGACATTGGGCGTGCCGTCCAGCGCCACGCGCATGAAGTCCTTGAAGATCGGCGCGGCAAGGCCGCCGCCGGTCGCCCCCTTGCCAAGACCTTTCGGCTGATCGTAGCCCATATAAAGGCCGACAACGAGATTGGGCGTGTAGCCGATGAACCAGGTATCCTTCTCGTCGTTTGTCGTTCCGGTCTTGCCGGCGATGTGGCGGCCGAGTTCGGCAACGGTGGCGCCGGTACCGCGCTCGACGACGCCCTCCATCATCGAGGTGATCTGATAGGCGGTCATCGGATCGAGCACCTGCTCGGAATTGTCGACCAGTTCCGGCTCAGGCTGGTTCTGCCATTCGGCGGCGTTGCAATTTTCGCAGCCGCGTTCGTCCTGCCTGTACACCGTCTTGCCGTAGCGATCCTGGACGCGGTCGATCAGAGTCGGCTTGATCGACTTGCCACCGTTGGCCATGATCGAATAGGCCGAGACCATGCGCATCACGGTGGTCTCGCCCGAACCCAGCGCCATCGGCAGGTACTGTGCCAGACGGTCATAGACGCCGAAGCGCTCGGCATATTCGGCGACCAGCTTCATGCCCATGTCATTGGCAAGGCGCACAGTCATCAGATTGCGCGACCTCTCGATGCCGGACCGCAAAGTCGCCGGGCCAGCTGTCCTTCCATCGTAGTTCTTCGGCGTCCAAGTCGTGTTGCCGCTCTTGATGGTGATCGGGCCGTCCATGATCACCGAAGCCGGCGTATAGCCATTGTCGAGGGCGGCCGAATAGACGATCGGCTTGAACGACGAACCCGGCTGCCGCATGGCCTGCGTGGCACGGTTGAATTCGGATTGCGAGTAAGAGAACCCGCCGACCATGGCCAGAACACGGCCGGTATGCGGATCCATGGCGATCATGCCACCTTCCACTTCGGGGGCCTGACGCAGGATATAGGCCCCGTCCGTACCCTCTTTCTTCTGTACGAAGATGACATCGCCCGGCTTCAGCACGTCCGCCGGCGACTTGGCCTTGACGGTCTTGCCGCCGACGACATGACGCATGGCGAAGCTCATGTCCTCGCGGCTGACGGTGCCTTCGATGCGATCCTTGACAAGTTCGCCCGAGATCTGCCGGGTCGGCCGAAGGCCGATGGACAGGCCGCTCTCCGAGCTGTCGAGCACGACGGCGAGCGACCATTCGGGCACGTCGTCCAGTCCCTTGACTTCGCTCAAAGGAACGCCCCAGTCGCCGGATACGCTGATGGTCTTCACCGGCCCGCGATAGCCGCGCAGCGTATCGAACTTCATCAGGCCGTTCTGCATGGCTTTGCGGGCGATGAGCTGCATCTTGGGATCGAGCGTCGTACGGACCGACAGGCCGCCCTCGTAGAGCGCATTCTCGCCGTAGCGCGCGCTGATCTGGCGACGCACTTCCTCGGTGAAGTATTCGCCGGCGAACAGATAGGTGCCGGAGCGGCGTGGCTTGACGCCGAGCGGCTCGGCCTTGGCCTTGGCGCCTTCCTCTTGCGTGACGTAGCCGTTGTCGACCATCTGGTCGATGACCCAATTGCGGCGCTCGATGGCGCGGTCGGCATATTTGAAGGGGTGATAGTTGGAGGGACCCTTCGGCAAAGCCGCCAGATAGGCTGCCTCCGCCACGGTGAGTTCATTCACCGCCTTGTCGAAATAGGTGAGCGCTGCGCCGGCGACGCCATACGCGCCGAGCCCGAAGAAAATCTCGTTAAGGTAGAGCTCGAGAATGCGATCCTTCGAATAGGCCTGCTCGATGCGAAAGGCGAGGATCATCTCCTTGATCTTGCGCTCGTAGGTCTGGTCCGAGGACAACAGGAAGTTCTTCGCCACCTGCTGGGTGATCGTCGAGGCGCCGACCTGGCGCTTGCCCGAGCCGAAATTCTGCAGATTGACCATGACTGCGCGGCCAAGGCCGGTCATATCGACGCCGGGGTGATTGTAGAAGTTCTTGTCCTCGGCAGACAGGAAGGCCGCCTTGACACGATCCGGCACCGCCTGGATCGGCAAATACAGGCGCCGCTCGCGCGCATATTCGGCCATCAGCGCACCGTCGGACGCATGGATGCGGGTCGTCACCGGCGGTTCATACTTGGCCAGCACCTCGTAGTCGGGCAGATCCTTCGACAAATGGCTGATATAGATCGCCACGCCCGCCGCGACCAAAAGGGCCAGCGCCGTGCCGATGCCGAAGAAATAGCCAATGAGACGAATCATGCCCGCTCCAGTCCTTGGTTCGGGAATTGCCTAACCGAAGCCGCCTTTCGCGCAAGCTTTCGAGACGTTCCCGACCGGTAATCGAAAACCCATGTCGCCACCATGTGGGCAAAATGCGGCAGCTTGGAATTTCGGCTTCGAATGGCCGAAATAAGTGCAGGGTGTTGTCGTCGTGCAACGCTGCCTCTGGTTGTAGCGCGGCTGGGATCTCAGCCTCCGGTTCCGGCTCCGGCCTTGGCTGAAGCGAACAGGGCGATGGCATTGGTTATGCTCTGGGCCGCCTTGCCGCGCCAATCGGCGCTGAGCAGTTGCGCCTCGTCCTTGGCGTTCGACAGATAGCCGAGTTCGACCAGCACGGAGGGGACATCCGGCGCCTTCAACACTTTGAAGCTGGCCGAACGCTGCGGATTGTTGATGAGGCCGACGCTGGTGGAAAGCTGGCCGACCAAAGTCTGGGCGAAACTCATCGAGAAACTATGCGTCTCGCGGCGAATCAGGTCGATCAGGATGTCGGTCACTTCCTTGTTGTCGTCCTTGATTTCCATGCCGGCGAACTGGTCGGAAAGGTTTTCACGGTCGGCGAGCGCCTGTGCTTCGGGATCGGAAGCCTTGTCGGAGACGGTGTAGACGGTTGCGCCACGAAGGCCCTTGACCCTGATCGTGTCGGCGTGGATCGAAATGAGCAGATCGGCCTCGTGCTGGCGGGCTATGCGCACGCGGTCGTCCAGCCGCAGGAATTGGTCCGTCTCGCGCGTCATGAACACATCGTATTTGCCGACTGCGGCAAGTCTTTCCCGCAATTCGGTGGCGAAGGCGAGCGTGACGTTCTTCTCGACCGTGCCGTTCAGACCCTCGGCACCGCCGTCGATGCCGCCATGGCCTGGATCGATGACGACGGTGAAGCGATGGCCTGGATTGGAGACCGGGCCGGTGCCGACCCTGCCGCCCTTGTCGGAGGAGACCGTCGAGCCGGTGGTCAGCGCCTGATTGGCAAGAGCGGCGTCGAACTCCCGCACGGACGCCGCCGACATGTCGATTGCGATGCGGTAGCCGTTGCCGTCATCATTCTTGAGCACGTCGAACCTGTCGACGGCGAATGGGCCCTTGCTTGTGAGGATCAGCCGCGAAACCCCCTCGCTGAGATCGCCGTAGCGCACGCTCCTGACCAGGCCGCGCGCCTTTACATCCTTGGCATTGATGGCGAATTTTGTGCTTGGCAGGTCGACGACCAGACGGTGGGGGCCGCGCAGCAGGAACCATTTGACGTCGGGTTCGCGATCGAAATTTATGACGATGCGCATCTTGGTGGCGTCACCCGCCATTTTGTAGCTCGTCGCGGCGAGCGGCGCGTCGGCAGCAAAGGAAACCGGCGAAAAAGCCAGGCAAGCGACAACCAGCGACAGCAGACAAGCATCGCGGAATTGGGCAGCGCGGAAGTAGGCGACGTAGAAGAAAGTGCCTCCGGCGCGACCACCCTTGTGCGTGAAGACTGCCAGTCCCATCTCTTACAGTCGCTCCGGTTTGGCGCTAGGCGCCCAATCTTGTTTGTCGGCCAATCTTGTTTGTCGGAGTGTCGGCGCCTTGTCGAAGTGCCGGTTAGGCCGCGAACTCAATTAACGATTGGTATCCAGAGAAGGTTAACCAAGCCTTTTCATGCAACGCTTAAAGCCGTGCTTCCGTTGCGGAACTGCTTTTTGCCGGCATCGGAAATCGGGGTTGCCTTCCAACCCGCCAAATCATAAAAGCGATGGTGGATCACTGCAATCCTGGAACCGTCCTTCTCCGCAGCTTCCTGCTACAGCTCAGATGAACGATGGCTCCTTTCGCTTCAGGCGAAAAAGGTATCAGGTGATCGCGACGAATTTCGCAGGTGCGAGCCCGTGGCGGGGGAAGCGCCTGCGTGAGGAAAACGGCCGGGATTGTCCCGCGCCGGCTCTGTACGAGCAAACAAGCTGGTCCGGTTTTCCCGGGCTTTGGTTCAAAAAGGTTCTGCTGGTTACGATGGCTTCAAGCGCAATCATGGAAAGGTCCGCAGCAAACCGCGCCATTATGGCTGCGGGCGGCACCGCCATGGCGCTCAGGCAGCGGCCGGCGGACATTCAATTGCCCGGCACCCATGTTCATCCACACTCACAGCGGCGGGCGTTGCCCCGCAAGCTGCGGCTGACGGCTGCCGGGGGGAAACGAAATAATGCCCAACAAGATGCTGATAGACGCCTCCCACCCGGAGGAAACACGTGTTGTCGTCGTTCGCGGTAACCGTATTGAAGAATTCGACTTTGAATCCCAGGACAAGAAGCAGCTCAAAGGAAATATCTACCTCGCCCGCGTAACCCGCGTCGAACCCTCGCTTCAGGCAGCCTTTGTCGAATATGGCGGCAACCGTCACGGTTTCCTCGCCTTCAGTGAAATTCATCCCGACTACTACCAGATTCCGGTCGCCGACCGTCAGGCGCTGCTGCGCGCGGAAGCGCAGGAGGCTGAAGACGAGGACGATGAGGACGGCGAAAGCGACGACCGCCAGAGCCGCGATCGCGGGCGGCGCGGACGCCGGCGCGGCGGCAAGAGCCGCGATCGAGGCGAGCACAAGCGTGATGCAGGTGCGGCCGATTCGGACGATTCTGTCGAGTCCAACGACAGCGGTTCCAATGAGGGCGGCGAACACGGCGAGGATGCGGTCGCGGAGAACGTCGATGCCATTTCCCAAGATGTGGACACGCCCTCCGATACTTCGGAACATCTCGAGGATGTCGCCAGTCATGGTGAGGCGAGTCATGACAAGACGAGCCATGATGAGAGTGGGCCTTCCGAAGGCGGTCCCAGTTCCATCGCCGCCAGCATCGAAGCGGATGTGATTTCCGAAGCCGTGGCGCAGGCGGAGTCGGCCGGCGAAGCCACGTCCACCGACAATGATCGCGGCATGCTGGAAGAGGTGCAGTCCTCGCACCCGGACGACCATGAGGTCGAATCGGTCGGTGCCGAGGATGCACTCGAAGAAGCGCGCGACCGCCGCAAGCCGGTGCGCCGGCAGTACAAGATCCAGGAAGTGATCAAGCGCCGCCAGATCCTTCTGGTGCAGGTCGTGAAGGAAGAACGCGGTAACAAGGGCGCGGCGCTCACCACCTACCTGTCGCTTGCAGGCCGCTATTCGGTGCTGATGCCGAACACGGCGCGCGGCGGCGGCATCTCGCGCAAGATCACCAACGCACAGGACCGCAAGCGGCTGAAGGAGGTCGTCGCCGATCTCGAAGTGCCGCAGGGCATGGGCGTCATCCTGCGCACAGCCGGCGAAAGCCGCACCAAGGCCGAGATCAAGCGCGACTACGAATATCTGATGCGGCTTTGGGAAAACGTCCGCAATCTGACGCTGCAGTCCACGGCCCCTGCCCTGGTCTACGAGGAAGGCAGCCTGATCAAGCGCTCGGTACGCGATCTCTACAACAAGGACATCGACGAGATCCTTGTTTCCGGCGAAGAGGGCTATCGCGAGGCCAAGGACTTCATGCGCATGCTGATGCCGAGCCACGCCAAGGTCGTGCAGCCGTTCCGCGACACCACGCCGATCTTCGTACGCAATGGCATTGAGGCGCAGCTCGACCGCATGCTGCAGCCGCAGGTGACGCTGAAGAGCGGCGGCTATATCATCATCAACCAGACCGAAGCGCTGGTCGCCATCGACGTCAATTCGGGCCGCTCCACCAAGGAGCACTCGATCGAGGACACGGCGCTTCACACCAACCTGGAAGCGGCCGAAGAAGTCGCACGGCAGCTGAGGCTGCGCGATCTTGCCGGCCTGATCGTCATCGACTTCATCGACATGGAGGAGAACCGCAACAACCGCGCCGTCGAGAAGCGGCTGAAGGATCACCTCAAGAACGACCGCGCCCGCATCCAGGTCGGCCGCATCTCGCATTTCGGCCTGATGGAGATGTCGCGCCAGCGCATCCGTGCCAGCGTGCTGGAATCGACGATGAAGCCTTGCCCGCATTGCGGGGGCACCGGCCATGTGCGGTCCGATTCGTCTGTCGCGCTGATGGTGGTGCGGGCGATCGAGGAATTCCTGCTCAAGGACTCGCGCAGCCACATCACGGTGCGGACGCCGGCGGCGACCGCGCTCTATGTGCTCAACCACAAGCGCGGCACGCTGGTGGAACTCGAAAGCCGCTTCGGCCTGACCATCACCGTCGAAGCCGACGACACGGTCGGCGCCCAACACTATGCGATCTTCCGCGGCGCGCTGGCTGAAAAGCCTGAAGGCTTCGTCGAGGTGCGCACCTTGCCCGCCTATGTCGAGCCGGAAGAGCCCGCCGACGAAATCGTCGTCGAGGAGGAAGAAGACGAGGCCGTTGCACCGGCGGTGCAACCGCGCCAAGCTCAGCAGCCACAGCAGCCAAGGCCAAGCGAGGATGGCGAAGGCCGCGACCGCAAGCGCCGCAAGCGCCGCAGACGGCGCGGCGGCAAGGATCGCGACCGCGAGCATGGCGCCCCCGTGGAAGGCGCGTCCCTCTCGGCCAGTGCCGATGGCGTCTCCGAAGCCTCAAGCGATGAAGGCGTCGAAGCACAGCACGAGGTACCGGTCGGCATCGAGGCGGTGGAAACGTCGGATGACGGTCAAGGAGCGGATGAAGGTCAGGGCAAGAAGCGCCGGCGCGGCAAGCGCGGCGGCAAGCGCAATCGCCGTGAAGACGGCGAAGGCGAGGTCGATACAGGCACTGCAGAATCGGCTGACAGCCCTGAAGGCGAAGTCTTGGAGGGCGTAGCCGTCTCCAGCGAGCCGGTAGCAGCAACGCCGGTCGAAGAGCCTGTGGACCTTGCTCCGGCCAATGACGACACGCCGGGCGTCGAGAAGCCGAAGAAGCCGCGCCGCGCCGCCAAGCCGAAGAAGGCGGCGGCGGACGTCATCGCCGAGACGCCGGTAGCCGAGCCGGAAACCTCTACCGAGGCTCCCGCACCTGTTCCGGAGGAAACAGCCGTCGCCGCCGTCGACGACAAACCGAAGGTCCGCCCATCGCGACGCAAGCCTGTGCCGGTAGATGCTCCGGTTGAGCCGATCGTGTCTTCGACTGTTGCCGAAGAGGAAAAGACCGAGGAAAAGCCGAAGCGTGCCGGTTGGTGGCAGCGGAAAGGCTTCTTCTAAGCTTTTCGGCGGTTTAGCCTGATGTTTTGACCAAAGAATCCCGCGCTGTCCTGTCGACAGCGCGGGATTTTTCTTGTCTGAAGCGCCACAAGCTTTACGGCGCGAAGACCGACCAGTTCATCATCTTCGCCAGTCTTTCCAGCGCAATCGACCCCAGCCTGGAATTGCCGTTGGCGTTGAGGCCGGGCGACCAGACGGCAAGCGAGGCCACGCCCGGCACGATCGCCAAAATGCCGCCACCGACGCCGCTCTTGCCGGGAATGCCGACGCGAAAGGCGAAATCGCCGGAGCCGTCATAGTGACCGCAGGTCAGCATCATCGCGCCGATGCGGCGGGCGCGCTCGGCTGACACCACGGAATGGCCGGTCGCCGGGTTCTTGCCGCCATTGGCGAGGAAACGTCCTGCCAAAGCCAGTTGCCGGCAACTCATGGCGATGGCGCAATGATGGAAATAGACGCCCAGCGCCAGGTCCGGCGCGTGGTTGAGATTGCCGAAGGATTTCATGTAGTTGGCGAGCGCCAAGTTGCGAAAACCGGTGGCGCGTTCCGAAGCAGCGACTTCGCGGTCGATGATGATGGTCTCGTCGTCAGCCAGGAACTGGATGAAGCGCAGGATTTCGCCGATCGCCTCGCGCGGCTGGTGGCCGGCGAGCAGAATGTCGGAAATGACGATGGCGCCGGCATTGATGGACGGATTGCGCGGAATGCCGTTCTCGTGCTCGAGCTGGACGATCGAGTTGAACGGGTTGCCCGAAGGTTCGCGCCCGACACGCTGCCACAGCGCGTCGCCGACATTGCCGAGCGCCAATGTCAGCGTGAACACCTTCGAAATGCTCTGGATCGAAAACGGCTCATCGGCGTCGCCCGCCATCAGCACGCGACCGTCATTGGTCACAGCGGCAATACCGAACTTTTTCGGATCGACCTTGCCGAGTTGCGGAATGTAGGTCGCGACTTCGCCGCGATCCGTGCGCTCCGCCATTTCGGCGGCAATTTCGGTCAAAGCCTGTTCGAGTTCCGGCATTCGCGCTACTTCAGCCAACGTTCGAGGCGCATCATCGCCTCGACCATCTCATCGTGGCTGCCGGCATAGGAAAAGCGCATGGTTCGATGGCCTTGAAGCGGATCGAAATCGCGGCCGGGCGTTGCAGCCACATGCGCCTCGGCCAGCATCTTGCGCGCGAAGGCCATGCTGTCGTTGGTGTGCCTGGTGACATCGCAGAAGGCGTAGAACGCCCCGTCCATCGGTGCCGCCAGCGCAAAGCCGAGTTCGGGCAGGCGTTTGATCAAAAGCTCGCGATTCCCCGCGTAGCGCGCCTTCACCGCCTCCAATTCCCCGGTCGCCTTGAACGCCTCGATCGCAGCGATCTGGGACAGTTCCGGCGGTGAGATGTAGAGACTCTGGGCGATGCGCTCGACCGGCCGCGCCAATGGTTCCGGCAGCACCATCCAGCCGATGCGCCAACCGGTCATGCAGTAATATTTCGAGAAGGAATTGATCACCGTCACGTCCTGGTCGTAGGCAAGCGCCGTGGTGTCAGGCGCAGCGTAAGCCAGCCGGTGATAGATCTCGTCGGAGATCACGGCGATGCCGAGCTCTTGCGCCGTCGTCACCAGCGCCGACAGCTCGTCGGCGGGGATAATTGCCCCGGTCGGATTGGCCGGACTGGCGAACAACACGCCCTTCAGCGGTTTTTCGCGATGCGCGGCCTTCAGATGTTCGGCGTGGAGATAGGCATCACCGTGGAGCTCGATCTCGACGATCTCGATACCGAGCGCGGCCATGATGTTGCGATAGGCCGGATAGCCGGGCGCGGCGATGGCGACACGATCGCCTGGATCGAACATCGCCAGAAAGGCCAGGTTGAAGGCGGCCGACGATCCGGTGGTGACGGCGATCCGGCTGGGCGAGACGTCAAGCCCGTAGTGGTCCGCATAGTGCTGCGCGATGGCCTCGCGCAGGCTCGCAAGACCCAATGCGTCGGTGTAGCCGATGCGCCCCATCTTCAAAGCGTTCGTCGCCGCTTCCCTGACCCCAGCCGGCGCCGGATCGGACGGCTGGCCAACGGCCATGGAAACGACCGGTATGCCCTTTGCCCTCAGCCGATTCGCTTCCGCCAGAATGTCCATGGCGTGGAACGGCTCGACGTCGCCGCGACGCGAAAGCGATACAACCATTTGACCTCGTTCCTTGTCGGCCCTTGGGTCGGCCCTTGCCGGCTGCCGGCGCCGAGCTTGGCGTCCCGCGCCGCACAAATGCCCGATTGATGTGAGGATCACAAGTTCGGTAAAGTTTCAGTGCCGACTTTTCATCCTTCGCCCGCTCGTCTACCAGTGGACCTGCCATGTTGAGCCGACCCAAATCGATGATAGCCAGGGCAGCGCGCGCCTTCGCGACGGTTTCTCTTGCCGCGACGGTCGCTGTGACCGCCACGGCCAGCGCCTTCGCGCAAAACGTGCCGGTGGTGCGGGATGCCGAGATCGAAGCGCTGGTGCGCGACTATGCGCGGCCGATCTTCAGGGCCGCCGGCCTGCCGGAAGATGGCGTCGACATCGTGCTGGTCAACGACCAGAGTTTCAATGCCTTCGTTGCCGGGTCCCGCCTGTTCATCAACACCGGCGCCCTGATGTCGGCGGAGACGCCCAACGAGATCATCGGCGTCATCGCCCATGAAGCCGGCCACATTGCCGGCGGGCACCAGCAAAAGTTGCGCAACCAAATCGAACGCGCCAAAACGATGGCTATCATCGCGACGCTGCTTGGCGCTGGTGCCATCGCTGCCGGCGCCACCACCAAAAGCCGGGGCCTCGCCGGCGCCGGCATGGGGGTCGCGGCTGGCGGGGGCGAGATGGCGCAGCGCAGTATCCTCGCCTATCAGCGCACCGAAGAGATGACCGCCGACCGTTCGGCGATAACCTATCTCAATGCCACCGGCCAATCCGGCCTGGGCATGCTGAAGACCTTCGGCCGCTTTCAGAGCGCGCTCTCGCTGTCAGGGGCGCAGGTCGATCCCTACCGGATCAGCCATCCGCTGCCGCGGGAACGCATCGCCAATCTCGAAGTGCTGGTCAAGCAGAGCCCTTACGTCGACAAGGTCGATACGCCGGCACTGCAGCAGCGGCACGACATGATGCGGATCAAGATCGCCGCCTATATGGGAGGCAAGGCCGCCGCATCGCGGCTGATGCGCAAGAACCCGGGCAGCCTCGCCTCGCAATATGGCGACGCGCAGACGAGCTATCTTTTCGGCGATCTGGCCGGGGCGCTCGCCAAGACCAACGCGCTGATCAAGGCACAGCCGAAAAATCCTTATTTCCAGGAATTGCGCGGCGACATCCTGATGAAGGCGAACAGACCGAAGGCTGCCGCCGAAGCCTATGCCAAGGCGGTCAGCCTCGATCCGGCGCGATCCGGGCTGCTGTCGGTCTCCTACGGCCAGGCGCTGATGGCCATTGGCACGCCCGATTCCCTGGAGAAAGCGGTAGTGCAGATCAACAAGGGCCTCGGGCGCGACCGGGAAAACGCCGTCGGTTACCGCCATCTGGCGCAGGCCTATGGCGAACTCGGCAACATCCCGGCCGCGGATCTTGCAACCGCCGAAGGCCATTTCTATTCCGGCGCCTACAAGGATGCCAAGATCTTCGCAATGCGCGCACAGATGAAAATGAAGCGCGGCGAGCCGGGCTGGATCCGGGCGCAGGACATCATAAACTACGCACCATCCGGCAAGAAAAAGTGAACCTTCCGGCCGTGCGCGGCGACATGTAGTGGCCAATCGGGTCGGGCCGGAAACCAGGCAAGAGGATTAGGGACGATGAACAAGGCAATTCTGCTGGGCACCACGGGAGTGGCGGTGGCTCTCGCCATGCTGGGTTTCGGGTTCGTGACCGGAAGTCCGCAGACGGCAAAGGCCGATGCCGTGCAGATCGCCCAGGCGGCGCCCGCCGACACCAAGATCGACCGGGCCGAAGTCGAAGGCATCATCCGCGACTATCTCCTGAAGAACCCGGAAGTGCTGCTGGAGGCTCAGGAAGCGCTCGAGGCCAAGCAGAAGGAGGCGCAGCGCCTCGCCAGTCTCGCCATCATCAAAAATGCCAAGGACCAGATCTTCAACTCGGCCTTCGACGGCGTCGTCGGCAATCCGAACGGCAAGGTCACCATCGTCGAGTTCTACGATTACAATTGCGGCTACTGCAAACGCGCCATGGAGGACATGCAGACGCTGACGACAGCCGATCCGGACCTGCGCTTCGTGCTCAAAGAGTTCCCGATCCTCGGCCCGGATTCGCAGAAGGCGAGCGTCGTCTCGATGGCCTTCCACCTAATGATGCCGGAGAAATACGGCGAGTTCCACAACGCGCTGCTCGGCGCCCAGGGACGCGCCACCGAAGCGGCGGCCATCAAGGTAGCGCTTTCGCTCGGCGCCGACGAAGCAACGCTGCGCGAGAAGATGAAGGACCCGTCGATCGCCGAGGCCCTCTCCAAGACCTATGACCTTGCCAACAAGCTGGCCATCACCGGAACGCCCTCCTATGTGGTCGGCAACGAGGTGGTGTTCGGGGCGCTCGGCCAGGAAGTGCTGGCGGAGAAGATCGAGGCGGCCAAGGCCGCACTCTGATCGCCCGCTGGCTTTCGGCGCAAGCCATTTTCCGCCTGTTGTGGACAGCGAAAGAACCCACTTGCGCTCTTTTCGCAGGCGTCTAAGCCCATTATAGAGGACCGGCGCGCCGACTGATGCCGGCGCTGATGTGGTGGATTTGAAGTTCCTGCTACTTTGGTGGCATCAGCGTTCAGGAACTTCAAATCCACCACATCAGAAATGTATAAATTGCCAGTGTGGCTTTGAATCCGAAATTCGTTCAAAGCGCTGCTCCAAGGTATTGCGAATTTCGGATTCAAAATCACACTGGGAAAGGTCGGCATTTTGAAAACGGTTTTCGTCCTGAACGGTCCCAACCTTAACGCGCTCGGCAAGCGCGAGCCGGGCATCTATGGCGGCAAGACGCTTGCCTCGATCGCCGACGATTGCAAGCAGGCAGGTGCGGCACTTGGGCTCGAGATCGATTTCCGTCAGTCGAACCATGAGGGCGACCTCGTCGACTGGATACAGGAAGCCGCTGACAAGGCTGTCGGCATCGTCATCAATCCGGGCGCCTACAGCCACACCTCGATCGCCATTCACGACGCCATCCGCTCGGTCGCGCCATTACCCGTCGCCGAAGTTCATCTTTCCAACATCCATGCGCGGGAATCATTCCGCCACGTCTCCATGGTCTCGCCGGTCGCCGTCGGCATGATCTGCGGGTTCGGGCCGCTCGGCTACACACTGGCGCTGCAGGCGCTGGCCGCACGCCTATGACCGGCCAACAAACAGAAGGCTCGAAAATGTCGATAAAGAAGAATGGTGTTGACCAGCAACTTATCCGCGATCTGGCGGGCATACTGAACGACACCAACCTCACCGAGATCGAGGTCGAGCTGGGCGACTTGAAGGTGCGCGTGTCGCGACAGGCGCCGGCCGTCCATGCGGTCGCCGCACCGCAGCCCGCCTATGCGCCGCCGGCAGCGCAGCCGGCTGCCGCAGCCGCCCCGGCAGCGGCCGACGTGTCCAAGAATGCGGTGGCCTCCCCCATGGTCGGCACCGCCTACCTGGCGCCGTCGCCCGACGCCAAGGCGTTCATCGAGGTCGGCCAGCAGGTCAAGGAAGGCCAGACGCTGCTGATCATCGAGGCGATGAAGACGATGAATCAGATCCCCTCGCCCCGTGCCGGCACGGTGACGGCGATCCTGTTCGAGGATGCGCAGCCGGTCGAATATGGCATGCCGCTCGTCGTGATCGAGTAGAGCCGGGAACAGCCGCAAAATGTTCCAGAAAATCCTCATCGCCAATCGCGGCGAAATCGCTCTGAGGGTACTGCGCGCCTGCAAGGAGCTCGGCATCCAGACGGTGGTGGTGCATTCGACCGCCGACGCCGACGCCATGCATGTGCGGCTTGCCGACGAGAGCGTCTGCATCGGCCCGCCGCCGTCGCGCGACAGCTATCTCAACATCCACCAGATCGTCGCGGCCTGCGAGATCACCGGCGCCGACGCGGTGCATCCGGGCTACGGCTTCCTGTCGGAGAACGCCAAGTTCGCCGATATTCTCGCCGCGCACAACATCACCTTCATCGGCCCGTCCGGCGATCACATCCGCATCATGGGCGACAAGATCGAGGCCAAGCGCACCGCAAAGCGTCTCGGCATTCCGGTGGTGCCCGGGTCCGACGGCGCGGTCACCGAGGAAAAGGAAGCCAGGCGCATCGCCGCCGAGATCGGCTATCCCGTAATCATCAAGGCGTCGGCCGGCGGCGGCGGACGCGGCATGAAAGTGGCGCGCAGCGAAGCCGATCTTGTCGTCGCGCTGCAGACGGCGCGCTCGGAAGCCGGTGCGGCCTTCGGCGACGACGCCGTCTACATCGAGAAGTATCTCGAAAAGCCGCGCCACATCGAGGTCCAGGTGTTCGGTGACGGTGCCGGCCGCGGCGTGCATTTCGGCGAACGCGACTGTTCGCTGCAGCGCCGCCACCAGAAGGTCTGGGAAGAGGCGCCCTCGCCGGCGCTCAATGCCGAGGAGCGCGCGCATATCGGCGGTGTCTGTGCCAGGGCTATCGCCGATCTCGGCTACTCCGGCGCCGGCACCATCGAATTCCTCTACGAGAACGGCGAGTTCTACTTCATCGAGATGAACACGCGCCTGCAGGTCGAGCATCCGGTGACGGAGGCGATCACCGGCATCGACCTCGTGCATGAGCAGATCCGCGTCGCTTCGGGCGGTGGGCTTTCCATGCGCCAGGAAGAGATCCGCTTTCAGGGCCACGCCATCGAATGCCGCATCAATGCCGAGGATCCGCGCACCTTCACCCCCTCGCCCGGCACGATCACTCACTTCCACACGCCGGGCGGCCTCGGCATCCGTGTCGATTCCGGCGTCTATTCCGGCTACAGGATCCCGCCCTACTACGACAGCCTGATCGGCAAGCTGATCGTGCACGGCCGCAACCGCGTCGAATGCATGATGCGGCTGCGGCGGGCGCTCGACGAATTCGTCGTCGACGGCATCAAGACGACGCTGCCGCTGTTTCGCGATCTCGTCGGCAATGCCGACATCGCCAATGGCGAGTATGACATCCACTGGCTGGAAAAATATCTGGCCGAAGAGGATTAGGTCGTGAACTTATAGAATATAATGTCGCGATGACCCGTCCCTACGCACCAGGCTATCGCATTCCGACCGACCTGTTGCTCAAGGCCTATGCCTCGGGCGTCTTCCCGATGGCCGAAAGCGCCACCGATCCCGAAGTGTTCTGGGTACGGCCAGAGACGCGCGGCATCATCCCTCTCGATGGTTTTCATACGCCCAAAAGCCTGAGGAAGGCGATCCGGAAAAACCTGTTCGATATCCGTTTCGATTTCGACTTCGAGGCGACCATTGATGGCTGCGCCGAGAGGCGCGAGGAACGCCGGTCGACCTGGATCAATGCGCCGATCCGCGAGGCCTATGTCGAACTCCACCGGATGGGCCATTGCCATTCGGTCGAAGCCTGGCGCGAGGGTCGGCTGGTTGGCGGCCTCTACGGCGTGTCGCTCGGCCGGGTGTTCTTCGGCGAAAGCATGTTCGCCAGGGAAACGGACGCGTCGAAGGTCTGCCTGGTGCATCTGGTCGAGCGCCTGAAGGAACGGCGCTTTGCGCTGCTCGACACGCAGTTCACCACCGAGCACCTCAAACGTTTCGGCGCGGTCGACGTGCCGAGGGGCAAGTATGAAAAGATGCTGGCCGACGCGCTGAAGGGCGAAGCGGTCTTTTTCCCATGATCTGCGCCAGGGTCAGTTTTTTGCGGCAGGCTCAAGAGGCGTCTGCGCGTGGAACATCATCTTCCAGCCATTGACGCGATGGACATAACCGGTGCTGACCAGCGCCGCATAAGGCTCGCCATTCTCGCGAGTGGCATGGGCCTCATAGGTCAGCATGACAATGTCGCTGCCCGGCTCGATGATGCCCTTGAGGTTGATGTCGAGATCGCGCCAGCGGTTCGGGTCCGTCGCGGTTTCGGCCAGATCGGCGTTACTCATCGTTTGCGCCATCTGTGGGAAAGCCACCAGGCATTCGGTGTCGGCATTGGCTTTGAAATAGGCAGCGTCGCCGGTCCAGAACCCTCTTTCGAGGTCGAGCAGTTCGTCCTTGTTGGCCATCATGGGAACATCTCCGTACCGCCAGCCATGACCAACGCACGGAGAATAAGGCGGTTCCGGAGGCTCAGTATGTGATCCCGAACAGGAGATCCCCGCGCGCCCGCTCTAATTGGATTTAGCCGCGTCGGGTGCCGGCACCTCCGACCTCTGCTTGCAGCCCTTCAGCCAGACATCGTAGACCGCGTGCTCGACGGCGTTGAGGCCGGGGCTTTCGGCAAACATCCAGCCGGTGAAGATGCGGCGGATTTTGCGATCCAGCGTGATCTCGTCGACCTCGACGAAGGAATCGGTCTTCGGCTCTTCGGTTTGCGGCCGCGAATAGCAGATGCGGGGCGTCACCTGCAAAGCACCGAACTGCACCGTCTCGTCGATATAAACATCGAAGGTGATGATGCGGCCGGTGATCTTGTCGATGCCGGCGAATTCGGCGACGGGATTGGTGATGCGTTCCGGTGCCGCCGGTGCCGCCGGCGCCACTGTCGCCTCCGGTTCCACTGGCGCCCCCGGTTCCATTGGCGCCTCCAGCTCCATCGGTGCCCCCGGTTCCACTGGCGCCTCCAGCTCCATCGGTGCCCCCGGTTCCACTGGCGCCTCCAGCTCCATCGGTGCCCCCGGTTCCACTGGCGCCTCAAGCGTCTGTGCGGCGGCCATGGCGCAAGCGGCAAAAGCGGCGGCGATCGTCAGTCCGCCCATCGAGATTCGGCTGAAAATGCTCATGCAAGGGTCCGGTGGTTTGCGCCGGGGCGATTCTGTCGCGCCCAAGGCTAGTCGCTGCTGTCAGATCGGCAAGCAGCTAAACGCCAATTGTGGCGATAAAGGACCGATCCGCCTCGGCGAGCGGTTACGACCCCGGCGTCCAGGCGTCGTAATCGCCCGTCACCTGCGGGCGGTGCTGATTGGTGAGTATGGAGCCCTTGGGGCGATAGGCGGCGGCACTTCCGGTGAGGTTCGGCTGATGCGGCTTCTGCCAGTCGCGTGGCTGATAGTTTTCGCTCGGCGGCGCGGCATCGACGCGGTGATGCATCCAGCCATGCCAGCCTGGCGGAATCATCGAGGCTTCCGAATAGTCCCGATAGATGACCCAGCGGCGGGTGCGGCCTTCCGAATCGACACCACCCTCGTAGTAGACGTTGCCGGCCTCGTCCTGCCCGACTTTCTTGCCATGCCGCCAGGTGTGGAAGCGCGTGCCCAGCGTCTGGCTGTTCCACCAGGTGAAAAACTGCAGAAGGAAAGTCTTCATCCAAATCCTCGCGGCGGCAGCAGCGGCGCCTGTTTCCTGCTTATGGCGTCAGGTCATCGCTAAGGCAAGGGTTTTGCCGCAAGAGCCGCGCAAATGGCCGTCGGAAAACCGATGCACCGTGGCAAGCCTTTCGCGTCTTGTCGAGGCATGCCTTGCCAAGGCTGCCTCGTCTTTCTAAAGCTCTGCGCGTCCATGCAGGTACCCAGCTTGATTGACGGTTGAGGGAGGTAAAGATGGCCCCGGATGCATCCGACCCTGAGCTGCGGATCAGTGCCAGCTCCATTCGCCTGCGCAAGGGCGGCGTCCCGGTCGTCTGCCTCACCGCCTATACCTATCCCGTCGCTCGCCTGCTCGATGAGCATGTCGACCTGCTTCTGGTCGGCGACAGCGTCGCCATGGTTCTCCATGGCCACAAGACCACGCTGGGCGCCTCGCTGGAGATGATGATCGCCCATGGACAAGCGGTGATGCGAGGTTCAGCCAAGGCCTGCGTGGTGGTCGACATGCCGGCCGGAAGCTATGAGGGTTCGGCCGCGCAGGCCGTCGCCTCGGCGCGGCGGATCGCCGGCGAAACCGGTTGCCAGGCCGTCAAGCTGGAGGGCGGCGTCACCGTTGCCGGGCAAATCGCGGCGATCGTCGCGGCCGGCATTCCGGTCATGGGACATATCGGCTTGCAGCCGCAATCGGTGGAAAGCGACGGCGGCTACAGGATCAAAGGCCGGACCGAGGAGAATGTGACGGCGCTTTATCGCGACGCCGACGCGGTCGAGAAGGCCGGCGCGTTTTCTGTGGTCATCGAAGGCACCGTCGAGACCGTCGCCGCCGACCTCACCCGGCATATTTCCATTCCAACCATCGGCATCGGCGCCAGCGGCGACTGCGACGGTCAGATCCTGGTCATCGACGACATCGTCGGCCTGACCGTCGACCGGGTGCCGAAATTCGTCAAGCAATATGCCGACCTGCGCAGCGTCATATCGCAGGCGGCAGCCAGCTATGCAGCGGAGGTGCGAAGCCGGACATTCCCCGGCCCGGGCCACGTCTTTTCCGCCGCAGCCGACAAGAACGAAGCATGAGCCGGCCTCTCGTCGTCGACAGCGTCGCCGCCCTTCGTGCGCAAATCCGTGGCTGGCGTCGCGATGGCCTGAGCGTTGCCATGGTGCCGACCATGGGTGCGCTGCATGACGGCCATGTCTCGCTGATCAGGATCGCGCTGGAAAAGGCCGATCGCTGCGTTGTCTCAATCTTTGTCAACCCGACGCAGTTCGCGCCGAGCGAAGACCTCGACAAATATCCGCGCCAGCTCGCCCGCGACCTCGACCGGCTGGCCGAGGCCGGCGCACAACTCGCTTTCACCCCTGGTGTGGCGGAGATGTACCCGGCCGGCTTCGCCACCAGGATCTCGGTCGGCGGGCCAGCCGCCGGGCTGGAATCGGATTTCCGACCGACCTTCTTCGACGGCGTCGCGACGGTCGTGGCAAAGCTGTTCCTGCAGGCGTCGCCCGACTATGCGGTCTTCGGTGCAAAGGACTACCAGCAGCTTTGCGTCGTCAGGCAGCTCTGCCGCGACCTCGATCTGCCGGTGGAAATCATCGGCGCGCCAACGGTACGCGACGCACATGGCCTCGCCATGTCCTCACGCAATGCCTATCTGAGCGAAGCCGAGCTCGAGGTGGCGCGCCAGCTCAACGCCATCTTGCGCCGGACGGCGGCGGCACTAGCGGCAGGCGCGGATGAAGGCAGCGCGACCGCCGAGGCCAGCCGCGCGCTCGTCAGGGCCGGCTTCGACAAGGTCGACTATGTCGCGGCGCGCGAAAGCCTGACGCTTGCCCCGTGGCGACGGAACCATGACGCACGCCTGCTCGCAGCCGCCTGGCTGGGCAAGACCCGGCTCATCGACAATGTGGAAGTTCCCTCAGCCTAAAGCGCGTCGCGTTTGGATGGATTCATGCGACACGCTTTAAGTTCTTGTTGTTGTGCATGTCATTATTGCAAAACCGCTGCGCACCCTCGGGTCAGGCCCGAGGGCATGCTTTTGCGCGACGCGCATTAGGCCAATCAGGCGACCTTGAGATCCTTCATCGCCTTCTCGTAGACATCTTTGATCGGCTTGGATAAGTCTTCGGCGGCTTTCGTCGCCGCCGCCTGAAACTCCTTGCCCTGCTCGACGGTCTTTTCCACCTGCATGCGCAGGAAGGCAGTCTGCAGTTCGATGAACTCGGAGGGCGATTTCACGGCAACCAGGGCTTCGAGGTGAGAAAAGCTGGCCTCAGCATTTGCGCGCAGCGCGGCGATGGTCTTCAGCGACAGCTCATTGCCAGCGGTCTTGGCTGTTTCGAAGGATGCTTCGAGAGCCTTCTGGGTCGCTTCGGCGCCGGTCGCCAATTTCGATAAGGCTTCTTTCGACTGCTCGACGCCCTTTTCGGCGACAGCGCGGAACTGATCGGTTGCCTCGGTCGGGACTCCTGCGTTCTCGATGATTTCAGCAGTTTTATCAGCGGTCTTGGTCATAGTTTCCATCCTTTGCGGTGGGCGACCTTGTAGAAAAGCCGTCTCGTTCATCTAGCAGCCTGACGTTACGGCATCTGCAGTGCATTGCAATATTTTTGTGCGTCGCACCATGCCTTTTTTGCCTCAGCGTTTGCCACTACTGAATTCATGCCTGCGGGTGTGTTTTGCGGACGGCAGCTGAGAAAAGTGCACTGTCACCGTAGTTCCAAGCTTCGAGGTTGCGACCTAGTTCAGGCAATCCGCATATTTTCAGACCTTTGTGGATGACATCTTCAGAATCCAAGCTACCAAGTCGGCTCCGCTACAATTCGGCCAAAATCATGGTGCGGTCCTGCGCGCTCCAGGAGCGCAGCATCGTGCTCGGCTGGAAGAGAACGATTCCTGGCGCGCGGACCCCTAATCTTGATACCGGCACATGTCGAGCGGCTGCTCCCCTATCTGTTCCTGCTTGCATTGATCTGCATCGCGGTCGCCTTCCGGCCGCTGCTGCCTGTCGATGAAACGCGATATCTCAGCGTCACCTGGGAGATGTATCTGAGCGGGCAGATCTTCGTTCCGACGATGAATTTCGCGCCCTATCTGCAAAAGCCGCCGCTGCTGTTCTGGCTTATCGATCTGGCTTGGGACATTTTCGGCGCAAGCCGGGTTGCCGCGATGCTCGTCATCTTCGTCGTCTCGTCGCTCGTCATCTGGCTGACGACGCGTCTGGCAAAAACCCTCTTTCCCGGGCGCGACGACATCGCAAGCCGTATCCCCTGGCTCGTCGCCGGAAGCACCATCTTCGTCATTTATTCGACGCTGATTCTGTTCGACATGCTGCTGACGGTCTTCGTGCTCGCCGCGCTTTTGTCGTTGCTTGCCTTTGCCACAAGCGGCAACCGTTGGCACGCCGTGCTGGCAGGATTGTTCATCGGACTGGGTGTTTTGACGAAGGGTCCGGTGGTGCTCATCCATGTCGGCGCCCCCGTCCTGCTCTATCCGTTCTGGCGCGATCGGCAGGCCGGGCTGGCGACGCCGAAATTCTTCGCCGGGGCGGGTCTGGCAATTCTCGCCGCATTGATCCCAGTGGCGATCTGGCTGGTGCCGGCAACCATCCAGACGAAAGGCAACTTCGTCTACGATCTCGTCTGGAACCAGTCGGCAGGGCGTGTCACCGGCAACCTGCACAACTCCCACGGCCGGCCGTTCTATTTCTATGTCGTGCTGCTGCCGATCATGCTTATGCCGTGGATCTTCATACCCGAAATGTGGCGGCTGAAGCTGGGCGCCCGGATACGTGGCCTTATCGATACGAGATCGCCGGACCTGCGCGCGCTGCGCCTGCTGTCGTTTTCGTTCGTCGCGATTTTACTGGTTTTCAGCGCGATATCCGGCAAGCAGCCTCACTATGTCGTGCCGATGTTGCCATTTGCGACCATTCTTTTCGGATATTTCATGGCGGAGATTCCACTCGCGAGGCTCAGAAACTCGGCCTTCGCCCTGCTCGCCATTTTCGGCATCGGTCATGCCGTAGCATCAGCGACAGCTTTCAAACGCGAAGATCTCATGCCACTGGCCAACTTCATCGATGGGCGAAAGAATGCCGACTGGGCTGTCGCCTTCGATTACCAGGACGAGGTCGGCTTCCTCGCCCGGTTGCAGAAGCCGTTGGAAAGCACCGACAATGCCGAGGAATGGCTGCGCTCGCATCCTGGCGGCTATGTCATCGACAAATCTAAAGACCCTGGCACGTCGGAGCAAATCGCTTTCCGCCTTCACGTCGAGCGAGGCTATCTTGTCGTCCTTAGGGGACAACATTGACGCGCCGCAACCGACCGGCGCTGCCCGTAAAACGCAACCGACTGCGACATATCCGGGCAGGCAAATCTATCCGATCGCCTTCTCGAGAATCAGCGCCGGCAGCCCTGAACCACCGCCGCAATCGGCGGTGTTGCCGGCGGGCAAAAACCCTTTCAAGCGGTAGAAGGCGACGGCCGAAGCGTTTGCCTCTTCCACTTCGACACGCAGCGTCCGCGCTTCCGGAAAGCTGGCCTCGACCTCTTTTAGCAACGCCTGGCCGATCCCTTGTCTCTGGCAGGCCGGATGCACGTAGAGCTGGTTCAGCATGACGATCTTGGCATCGGTGGTGGCTGCGGCGAAAGCCATGCCGCCGATGCGATTGCCGTCGTCTGCGACCAGGAATTCGGAATTCGGTCGTGTCAGCCGCGCCTGGAGCGAGGCGATCGAATGCCATTCGTCAGTGATCTCGGTGACTTTGGCAGCACCATAGATGGCGTCATAGGTGGCGTGCCAGGTTTCGACCAGCAGCGCGCGGACCGCGGCAAGATCGCGCTCGCCGGCGGTGCGGACGAACATCATCCTATTCGATCCCGAGCTTGGCCTTGACGAGGTCGTTGACCGCTTGCGGGTTGGCCTTGCCGCCTGTCGCCTTCATCACCTGGCCGACGAACCAGCCGGCCATGCTCGGCTTGGCGCGCGCCTGCTCGACCTTGTCCGGATTGGCTGATATCACCTCGTCGACCGCCTTTTCGATGGCGCCGGTGTCGGTCACCTGCTTCATGCCGCGGCTTTCGACCAGCTGGCGCGGATCGCCGCCCTCTTTCCAGACGATCTCGAATAAATCCTTGGCGATCTTGCCGGAGATGGTGCCCTCCTTGATCAGGTCGATGACCGCGCCGAGCTGATCGGGCGAAACCGGAGCATTTTCAATGCCCTTGCCGGCTCTGTTCAACGCACCCAGCAGATCGTTGATGACCCAGTTGGCGGCGAGCTTGCCGTCGCGACCAGCGGCTACCTTCTCAAAATAGTCGGCGACCGCCTTTTCCGACACCAGGATCGAGGCGTCATAGGTCGACAGGCCAAGCGAGGAGATCAGCCGCGCCTTCTTGGCGTCGGGCAGTTCAGGCAGATCCTTTGCCAGCGCATCGACATAGGCTTGGTCGAATTCCAGCGGCAGAAGGTCGGGATCCGGGAAATAGCGGTAGTCGTGCGCTTCTTCCTTGGAACGCATCGAGCGCGTCTCGCCTTTGTTGGGGTCGAACAACCGCGTTTCCTGGTCGATTTTGCCGCCATCCTCAAGGATGGCGATCTGGCGGCGCGCCTCGTAGTCGATGGCCTGGCCGATGAAGCGGATGGAGTTGACGTTCTTGATCTCGCAGCGCGTGCCGAATTCGCCGCCGGGCCGACGCACCGAGACGTTGACGTCGGCGCGCAGCGAACCTTCGTCCATATTGCCGTCGCAAGTGCCGAGATAGCGCACGATAGTGCGCAGCTTGGTGACATAGGCCTTGGCCTCGTCGGCGGAGCGCATATCGGGTTTGGAGACGATCTCCATCAGCGCCACGCCGGAGCGGTTGAGGTCGACATAGGACATCGTCGCATGCTGGTCGTGCATCGACTTGCCGGCATCCTGCTCCAGGTGCAGGCGCTCGATGCCGACCTCGATATCCTCGAACTCGCCCTGCCGGTCCGGGCCGACGGAGACGATCACCTTGCCCTCGCCGACGATCGGCTGTTTGAACTGCGAGATCTGGTAGCCCTGCGGCAAATCGGGATAAAAATAGTTCTTCCGGTCGAAGACCGACTTATGGTTGATCTCGGCCTTCAGCCCGAGGCCGGTGCGGATCGCCTGCTTGACGCATTCCTCGTTGATGACCGGCAGCATGCCCGGCATCGCGGCATCGACGAGGCTGACATTGACGTTTGGCGGCGCGCCGAAAGCCGTCGAGGCGCCGGAGAACAGCTTTGCTTGCGAGGTCACCTGCGCGTGCACCTCGAGGCCGATAATGATCTCCCAGTCGTCGGTGGCGCCTGATATCAGGCGTTTGGCGTCGGGCGTGCGGGTATCGATGAGGGTCATAATGGCCTGCGAGTTATCGGTGACGGAATTCAATTCCCAACGTGAATTCCGTCACTCGCTAGTGCAAACCACCAAAAGAGACAAGCGCAAAGCCGAAGCCGACGCTTCACATCGAATCCAGCCGGCCGGCTAAGAAATAAGGCGTCACGCCGTCGCGATGTAGGCCCTGATCTCCGCGGCCTCGCGCTCGACATCCTCGATGCGCCGCTTGACCACATCGCCTATTGACACGATGCCGTCGAGCAGGCCGTCCTTTTCCACCGGCAGATGGCGGAAACGGCCACTGGTCATGATCTCCATGACCTCGTTGACGGTGTGGTTCTCATTACAGATCTTCACCTTGGGCGTCATTGCCGAACGCACCGCGATATCCAGTGCGGCGGCTCCTTCCCTGGCGAGGACCCGCACGACATCGCGCTCGGAAAGAATGCCGACGATCTTGTGATCGCCATTGGTGATGACCAGCGCACCGATCCTGTGTTCGGCCAGGATGCGAATGGCCTCGCTCAGCTTTTCGTTCGGCCCGAGCGTCAACACGTCATGGCCTTTCTGCTCGAGAATTGCCTTAACAGTCATGGCGTCCTCCTCAGTTTTACTTGCCGGTTCCTGCCCTGACCGGCTTTCGATAGTGCCAGACATCGTGCGCCGCGATCGATTGCTTTTCAAGTGCGGCGAGCCTTAAGCCGTGAACTCATCCGGCTGCTGCCGTCGATCAAAAGCGCGCAGCCCGAAAAAGCCGGCGACGAAACCGCCAATATGAGCCTCCCAGGCGATCTGGCTGTCGATGCCGGGCGCGAAGGCAACGAGGCCGGTGGCGAGATTGATCACCATCCAGACGGCAAGAAAAGTCACAACGCCGCGCGAGCGGAACACCGCCGCCATCGGCAGCGGCGCGCCGGCGAAGGCGGCTTTGCCGGACGAGCGGTCGGTGCGGAAGCCAAAGCGGGCGGCGGCCCCCATCATGCCGGAAATCGCCCCGGATGCGCCGACCAGCGGCGCCTGGCCGAGCGGATGCACGGCCCAGAACAGCACCACCGCTGCCAGCCCCGTCGCCGCGAAGAACAGGCTGATACGAAGCGCGCCGAAGCGGTTCGCCAACGGTGAGCCGAAAGCCGCCAGCCACACCATGTTCACGGCAAGATGAGCAAAGCCGCCATGCAGGAAGGCATAAGTGAAGGGGCTCGAAAACGCGTAGAAATCGAGGTCGAAGCGACCGGAATAGCGGATCGGAATGAAGGCGGTCCGGATCAGCAGGGAGAAATCCTGGTCCTCGGTGAGCCAGTAGAACCGGATCAGATGAACGACGACGCAGATGCCGATCAGCGCCAGCACAACCGGAGGCATATTGAATACCGGCTCGCGACGACGCTCCGGCTCGCCGCCGACAGGTCCGCCCTCGCCCTGTTCGATTTCCGATGGGCTTGCTGGTTCGCTCATATGGCTCGCACTCAGTCGCTGGACTCGACTTCGCGAGCATGTAGATCACAGTCACCCGATTCACAAAGGGCGAATCGCCCCATGCAATTCAAAACCGGGGCGAATCAAAATTGGCGCGAATCAAAAAGAAGCCGTCCAAGGTTGCCCTTGAACGGCTGGTCGAGCCCCCATGCTCCCCCAAACTCTTGACTGAACTGCTGCCGATCGCTGCGAAACGACCGCTTCTGGAGTGGTTTTAGCGTGCCACGGGCGTAGGCGGGGCGCAACGTAAACCACTTGTTAACCTTAACGACCCCGAGCCGTGAACAAGTGTTAACGATGCTGGCACGCATCCTGCTCCGCAACGCATGTAGGTCCTCGGAGGGCGCCCTTCTGTTCACCGATGGGACATCAGACGACAGATTGCGCGGAGCAGCATAACATGAACCAGAACGGATCGATCACGCTGTTCCATTATTGGAACCGGCTGCGTGACGGGCGCCCTGCCCCGAAGCGTTCGGAAGTCGAGCCGGCCGACATCAAGTCGCTGCTGGCCGACACATTCATCCTGGAAAAGGATACACGCGGCGAAGCGGTATTCCGGCTCGCCGGCACCAGGCTTTGCGCGGTCTATGGCCGTGAACTCAAGGGGTTTTCCTTTCCCTCGCTGTGGCGCGAGAAGGACCAGCGGCTTGTCTCAAAACTGATCCATGGCGTCTTCGATCAGAAATCTGTAGTGCTCATCACCTATGAAGGTTTCAGCCGCACCGACCGTTCCAGCAAGTTCGAGCTGCTCGCCCTGCCGCTCGACGGCGGCGTCGAAAATCCGCGCTGCCTCGGCGTGATAAGCGCCGCTGAAAAACCCTTCTGGCTGGGCGCGGATCCGATCGCCGACGCCATGATCGATACGATCCGTGTGGTCGATCCAGAGAATGAACCGACATTCCTCAAGAACCGGCCGGCCATCGACGTTCCCTCGCTTGTCCCGTCGGAACTCGATCCGCCCCAGACGATTTCGGCGCTCGGCCAGGCGCGCCGCATCCGCCATCTGGTCGTGTTCGACGGCGGGCGCGGGGAATAATGTAAAATCCTAAAGTAGCGGTGTCAGGCTTTCCCCTTTGTTAACCCGCTTCGCTGTAGCTTTCTGACGAAGTTCCTCGCATCAACGCGCGGAATGCCAGACGGGGTGTAGGCAGTCATGAGGTCAGCGGCGGTCGACACCGCGCCGTCCCGAGCTGAAAGGCGTAACTTTCAGCGCGTTCGCGTGAAGATCTACGGACGCTTCATGCTGGAGGATCGCACCGAACACCCGTGCCAGGTAGTCGACATGTCGCCGGGCAATGTAGCGCTTCGCACCGAGCGCATCGGCATGCCGGGCGAGAAAGTCATCGCCTATATCGATCACATCGGCCGCATCGAAGGCGTCGTTACCCGCATCTTGCAGGATGGTTTCGCGATGACGGTCATCGCCTCGGAACGCAAGAAGGACAAGCTTGCCGCGCAGTTGACCTGGCTCGCCAACAAGCACGAGCTCGATCTGCCGGAAGATCGTCGTCACGAACGCGTGGCACCGCGCAATCCGACCAGCGTGCTTCAGCTCAGTGATGGGCGCCAGTACCAGTGCCGCATCATCGACCTGTCGCTTTCGGGCGCCGCGGTCGAGATCGACGTCAAGCCGGCAATCGGCATCCAGGTCATGCTCGGCACGATGCGCGGCCAGGTGGTGCGCCATTTCGAGGACGGCGTCGCCATCGAGTTCGCCGTCATCCAGCGGCCCGAAACGCTCGATTCCGAATTCAACGCATCCGGCACCTGACAAACAGCAAACCGGCCCATTTCTCAGGGCAATCGCTTCAGACAAACGATGGCGTCCAATTGGCGTGAAGGCGATCCGTTGTCGATGTCGCCTCAAGCGATTGTGCGATCCATTTCAGCCGGTTTTTTGTCGACCTGCATTGACCGACACGGCTCCCGCGAAAATCGCCTGAACAATTTTATACTGAAACGATTCAAATTTTATGTTTATTCTATAGGCGTTTTACTTAATGTCTACTTCGTGCCTTTGCGTCGAATAAATCCAATCGTGTCATTGTCTCCTCAAACGGGGAGACTGGACGATGAAGAAGACGAGGGGCAAGCTGTTGCTCTTGGCAATGGCGATGCAGCTTACCGCCTGGGGAACGGCGTACGCAGCGGGACCTGCCTTCATGCACACCGGCAGCCGCACCACACAGCCGGTCGGCCATTACGAGTTCTGTCAGCAGATTCCGCAGGAATGCAATCAGCGGACGCCGAAGCAGGCGCCGATCGAACTGACCCGCAAGCTGTGGGCGAAGATCGTAAGCATCAACAATTCGGTCAACAGCAAGATCGCACCGCGCACCGACATGGAACTGTGGGGCAAGGAAGAAGTCTGGTCCTATCCCAGCAGCGGGTTCGGCGACTGCGAGGACTATGCGCTGGCGAAGCGCCGCGCCCTGATGAGCATCGGCGTTCCGGCCGGCGACCTGCTGATGACGGTTGCGCGCCAGCCGAACGGAGACGGCCACGCGGTGCTGACCGTGCGCACCAGCCTCGGAGAGTTCATCCTCGACAATCTGGAAACCAGGGTGCTGTCCTGGACCGCCACCGACTACACCTACCTGAAGCGCCAATCGAGCCAGAATTCGGGCGCTTGGGTAACGATCAACGACGGCCGCTCCGACGCGGTCGCCAGCGTCCGCTAAGGACGCATGCAAAAACCCGGTCGAGTCCCCCCCCAACCCCGGCCCCCCCACCGGATTATTGGCCCCACCCCGAGCCCCGGCCCCGCCCCACCATTAAGGCAGCCCCCCCGACGACCCAAAAAATCCGAAACACTGGACGG
>NZ_JAMYLP010000047.1:0-41143 GCF_040318085.1 Mesorhizobium sp. M1322 | reverse complement strand
CTTGGGCATCGCAAATCACCTCCTACAGGAAGTGAATCACGAACGTCGCCTCACTGGAATCCCCTCTCGATTCAACCTGAGCGTCCGACGCTCTAGACCGCATGTGGTTCGATGCGATTCCCTTTGTCCGCGTGAAGCTCTAAACTCCTGCTCATGACCGAATCAAAATCCATGATCCTCGGCTGCGCCGGGAAATCGCTCACACGCGACGAAATCAACTTCTATCGCAATGAATGCCCGTGGGGCTTCATCCTGTTTGCCCGCAATATCGGCGAGGCCGAGCAGATCCGCGATCTGGTCGCCACGATGCGCGACTGTGTCGAGCGCCCGGACGCCCCGGTGTTCATCGATCAGGAAGGCGGCCGGGTGCAGCGCCTGCGGCCGCCGTTGGCGCGGAATTATCCAGCCGGTGGTGCGCTCGGGGCCTTGTGGCGCAACGACCACGACGCCGGCATCCGCGCCGCCTGGCTGATGGCGCGGCTGCATGCCTTCGACCTGCTGCGCTACGGCATCACGGCCGATTGCCTGCCGGTGCTCGACGTGCCGATCGAGGGCGCCAGCGACGTCATCGGCGCGCGCGCCTATGGCAAGGAGCCTCGTGCCGTCATCGAACTGGGGCGCGCCGCGGCCGAGGGCCTGATGTCGGGAGGCGTGCTGCCGGTGATGAAGCATATTCCCGGGCATGGACGGGCCTTTGCCGACACGCATTTCGAACTGCCGACCGTCGATGCCTCGATGAGCGACTTGCAGCGGCATGATTTCGCCCCGTTCAGGGAGCTCAATCATTTGCCGATGGCGATGACGGCGCATGTCGTCTACAGCGCGATCGACCCGAAAAACCCGGCCACGACATCCGGCAAGGTCATCGACGAGATCATTCGCGGCGAAATCGGCTTCGACGGGCTGTTGATGAGCGACGACACCTCGATGAAGGCACTTTCTGGGGATTTCCCGACAAAGGCGGCCGCGATCCTTGCCGCGGGCTGCGATCTGGTCCTTCACTGCAACGGCGTTTTCGAGGAGATGGCCGGCATTGCGTCGCGTACTACGGGGCTTGAAGGCACGTCGCTGCAACGCGCGCAACGGGCACTGACCTATATCAAGAACCGCGATCGGGCTGATGAAGCCGAGATACGCGCCGAATTCGCCACCTATTTCGATGCGGTGGCCTAGACCATGATCCCGAACCGAAGGTCAGCGTAGCAAAAAGTGGGAGCCGGTTTTTCGGAACAGATCATGGTCAAACAAGAAGATAGAAGCAAAGGAAAGCGGCAGGAAGTGGCGGAAACATTGGACAGCAAGGCCGGCAAGGCCGCACCGATGGACCGTCTGTGGGCCGAGAACGACGATTCGCGGCTGACCGGCGATCCCGCGCTGGTCGTCGACGTCGACGGTTTCGAGGGCCCGCTCGATCTTCTGCTGCATCTTGCCCGCAACCAGAAGGTCGATCTGTCGCGCATCTCGATCCTGGCGCTGGCCGAGCAATATCTGGCTTTTGTCGAGAAGGTGAGGGCGCTCAGGCTGGAACTTGCCGCCGACTATCTGGTGATGGCGGCGTGGCTGGCGTTTCTCAAGTCGAAGCTTTTGATCCCCAAGCAACCCGGCGACGACGGCGAAAGCGGCGAGGAGCTGGCGGCGGTGCTGCAATTCCGGTTGAAGCGGCTGGAAGCCATGCGGGACGCGGCTGCACGCCTGGTCAACCGCAACCGGCTCGGACGCGACGTGTTCGCCCGCGGCATGCCGGAAATGGTCATCGTCGAGAAACGCAACGCCTATTCGGCCTCGCTCTACGATCTGTTGACCGCCTATGCGGCGCAACGCCAGAAGCAGGCGATCACCAATGTGACGATCGCCAGGCGCGGTGTGTGGTCACTCAAGGATGCGCGCGATATCCTGAACCGGCTGATCGGCACGCTTGCCGACTGGACGGCGCTGGACAGTTTCCTGGTCGAATATCTGACCGGCCCGGACGAGCGGCGTACCGCGATTGCCAGTTCGTTTGCGGCGACGCTGGAACTGGTGCGCGAAGGCAAAATGGAAATGCGGCAGGACGAGGTGTTCGCGCCGCTCTATCTGCGCGGCCGCGCGCAAGGCATCAGGGCAGTCGAGGTGGCATCATGAGTGAACGCGCCAACGCTTCAGTCATTCCGTTCAAGGTCGACGACGAGACCGAAGAGGGCGTGCTCGCCGGGGTACCGGCAGAAAATCAAACCCAGAACTTGTCCCAGAATCCTGGCGAGCGACTGCATTTGGCGGAAGCCGTGCGCATGGCCGAGGCGATCGTTTTCGCCAGCGCCGAGCCGGTCAGCGAAAAGCAGCTTGCCGCACGCCTGCCCGACGGCATCAGCATTGCCACGGCGATGGCCGAACTGCAGCAGATATATGCGCGGAGGGGCGTCAACCTGGTGCGCGTCGGCGATGCCTGGGCGTTCCGCACCGCCGGCGATCTCGCGTTCCTGATGAGCCGCGACACGGTGCAGCAGAAGAAGCTTTCCCGCGCGGCGCTCGAAGTGCTGGCGATCATCGCCTACCACCAGCCGGTGACGCGCGCCGAGATCGAGGATATCAGAGGCGTCGAGACCTCAAAGGGGACGCTGGACACGCTGATGGAGACCGAATGGGTGAAGATGCGCGGCCGGCGCCGCACGCCCGGCCGTCCCGTCACCTACGGCACCACCGACATCTTCCTCGACCATTTCGCGCTTGAGGAGATCCGCGATCTTCCCGGCATGGAGGAATTGAAGGGCGCCGGGCTGCTTTCGGGCCGCATGCCGTCGAATTTTTCCATTCCGCTGCCGCCGGCGGATCCGGATGCGCTGACCGACGACGAGGATCCGCTGACCGACATCGACCTCGAGGAACTCGGCCTGTTGACGCCGCGCGTCGAGGAAGATTGACCCAAACGACGTGCCGAAAGCCGTTGGTATTTCGCGGCTGCGCCGATTGGTAGCGGGCTATGGCGCCGAAAGTGCGTGACTTCGGCCACTCATTTATTAACTCTGTCGCGGTTGTGTTTGAATCCCGACGCGAAAGCGCATAGATCATCGTCAGAGAAAACTTCGAGAGAGATTGTTATGGGTTCATTTTCGATTTGGCACTGGCTGATCGTTCTGGTGATCGTGTTGCTGGTGTTCGGCCGCGGCAAGATTCCCGAGCTGATGGGTGACATGGCCAAGGGTATCAAGAGCTTCAAGAAGGGCATAGCCGACGACGAGGTTGCCGAGGACAAGCGCACCGTTGAGCACCGTGCCGACGAAACCGTTTCGGCAGTGAAGGAAAAGGCCAGCAAGAGCTGAGCCCAAAACTTTAGTCGGAACGTATCGCCATGTTCGACATCGGCTGGACCGAGATGCTGGTGATCGCGATCGTCATGATCGTGGTCGTCGGGCCTAAGGATTTGCCCAAGATGCTGCGCACTTTCGGCCGCACGACGGCGAAGATGCGCGGCATGGCAGCCGACTTCCAGAAACAGTTCAACGACGCGCTGAAGGAGGCCGAGCTTGACGACGTCAAGAAGTCGGTCGATTCACTCAGAAGCCTCAACCCGGCCGCCGAGATCAGGAAACAGCTCAATCCGTTCGAGCAGGCGGCAGCCGATGTCCGTTCAGGCGTCGACGCGGTGATGAAGCCGAAGCCGGCCGTAGACCCGGTCGCGCCAGCTGCTTCAACGCCGCAGGATACCGAGCGGAAGAATGGCGCGACGGTGTTGCCGGGCGTCAATGCCCCGGAAGCGGCGCCGACGGCGTCGACCTTTCCGGCGATGACCGATGAGTCGGTGGTGACACCGGCTGTTGCGACGGCGACGCCGGCTGCACCGGAAAAGGCCTCGGCGGCGAAGAAGGCTGCGCCAGCGAAAGCGATGCCGGCCTCCAAGACCGCAGCCAAGCCAGCGGCAGCAGCGGCAAAACCTGCTGCGACAAAGCCCGCAGCTAAAAAGGCCGCGCCGACGCCTGCACCGGCAGCGGTGAAGAAGCCGGCTGCAGCCGCAAAAAAGACGGCGGGAGCCGCCAAGTGAGCATTTCGGAAAAGGACGAGATCGATAAATCGGCGGCTCCGCTGATGGAGCATCTGATCGAGTTGCGCCGGCGGCTGATGTGGTCGATCGGCGGGTTCTTCGTTGCCTTCCTGTTCTGCTTCTTCTTCGCCAAGCAACTGTTCAACCTGCTGGTCATCCCGTTCAAATGGGCGACTCAATGGGCAGGGCTCGACCCGCACAAGGTCGAGCTGATCTACACGGCGCCGCAGGAATTCTTCTTCACCCAGGTCAAGCTGGCGATGTTCGGCGGCATGGTGATCGCTTTTCCGTTGATCGCCACGCAGATCTATAAATTCATCGCACCCGGCCTCTACAAGAACGAACGCAACGCTTTCCTGCCGTTCCTGATCGCTTCGCCGATCCTGTTCCTGATGGGCGCGTCGCTGGTCTATTTCTTCTTCACGCCGATGGTGATGTGGTTCTTCCTCGCCATGCAGCAGGCGGGCACCGACGACCAGGTGCAGATTTCGCTGCTGCCGAAAGTGTCGGAATATCTCAGCCTGATCATGACGCTGATCTTCTCCTTCGGCCTGGTGTTCCAGTTGCCGGTGGTGACCAGCCTGATGACGCGGGTGGGCATGCTGTCGTCCGAGGCGCTAGTCGAAAAGCGCAAATGGGCGATCGTCATCGCCTTCGTCGTGGCGGCTATTCTGACGCCGCCCGACCCGATAAGCCAGATCGGCCTGGCCGTTCCCACGATCCTTCTCTACGAGGTCTCGATCTGGTCGGCCCGGCTGATCGAGCGCAGCAAGGAACGGGAACGTCTGGCGCGCGAGAAGCGGGAGGCTGCGGAAGCGGCGGCCGAAAAAGCAGCGGACGCATCGTCGACGTAGGCTCCTTCATAGGAGCCTCTTATCTTTTCAAAGTCTGCGGGACAGCGCCCCCCTCTGTCCTGCCGGACATCTCCCCCTCAAGGGGGGAGATTGGCAGCTTCGTCGATAGCTAACCTCTTCGGCCGCTGGAGATCTCCCCCCTCGTGGGGGGGCGCGAAGGAACTCGACTTGGCGTCTTGCATCGATCAAGGATGCGGTTTACGCCCTCTGACCTAAGCTCAGGAGCGTTCAAGACCATGCTCGATATCAAATGGATTCGCGACAACCCGAAGGCCCTTGTCGAGGCGCTCAAGAAGCGCTCGTGGTCCGGCGACGACGCACAGTCCACGGTCGATGATCTGATCGCCAGGGACGAGGCGCGGCGCGAACATCTGACGGAGCTGCAGACCAGGCAGGAGCGCCGCAACGCTGCCTCGAAGGAGATCGGCAATGCCATGCGTTCGGGCGACGCCGCCCTTGCCGAAAAACTCAAAGCCGAGGTCGGCGAGATCAAGGCCTTCATCCAGAACGGCGAGGCGCGCGAACGCGAACTCGACAAGGCGCTGAACGACGCGCTGGCGGTGCTGCCCAATGTGCCGCTCGACGACGTGCCGGTCGGCAAGGACGAGCACGACAATGTCGTCAAGCGCATCGTCGGCAAGGTGCCGACTCGCTCGAACTGGGTGAAGGAACATTTCGAGATCGGCGAAGCGCTCGGCATGATGGATTTCGAGCGGGCGGCAAAACTGTCCGGTTCGCGCTTCACCGTGCTCAAGAGCGGACTGGCGCGGATGGAGCGTGCGCTCGGCCAGTTCATGCTGGACCTTCACACGACCGAGCACGGCTATGAGGAGATCCAGCTGCCGCTGATGGTCAAAGACGAGGTTCTTTTCGGTACGGGGCAACTGCCAAAATTCGAGGAGGATCTCTTCTTTGCCCCGCGTGGAGATGGCAGGCTTGGCCTCATCCCCACCGCCGAAGTGCCGCTGACCAATCTCGTGCGCGAGGAAATCACCGCGCATGAAAAACTGCCGCTGCGCTATACGGCGCTGACGCCGTGCTTTCGTTCGGAAGCGGGCTCGGCCGGGCGCGACACGCGCGGCATGCTGCGCCAGCACCAGTTCTACAAGGTCGAGCTGGTGTCGATCACCGACCACGAGTCCTCGCTTGCCGAGCATGAGCGGATGACCGAATGCGCCGAGGAAGTGCTGAAGCGGCTCGGTCTGCCGTTCCGCACCGTGACGCTGTGCACCGGCGACATGGGCTTTGGCGCGCGTAAGACCTACGACATTGAGGTCTGGCTGCCGGGCCAGAACGCCTATCGCGAGATTTCGTCATGTTCGGTCTGCGGCGATTTCCAGGCGCGGCGCATGGACGCCCGCTACAAGGACAGGGATGGCAAGGGCAACCGCTTCGTCCACACGCTGAACGGCTCCGGTACCGCCGTCGGCCGCGCTCTTATTGCTGTCATCGAAAACTACCAGAATGAGGATGGCAGCGTAACCATTCCTGAAGCGCTTCGGCCTTACATGGGCGGTCTGGAAAAGATCGAATCGAAATAATGCGCATCCTCCTGACCAATGATGACGGCATCCATGCCGAGGGCCTTGCATCGCTCGAACGTGTAGCCCGCACACTGTCGGACGATGTCTGGGTGGTGGCGCCGGAGCAGGACCAGTCCGGCTACGCGCATTCGCTGTCGATCTCGGAGCCGCTGCGCCTGCGCAAGATCGGCGAAAAGCACTTCGCCGTGCGCGGCACGCCGACCGACTGCGTCATCATGGGCGTCAAGAAGATCCTGCCCGCAGCACCCGACCTAATTCTGTCCGGCGTCAATTCCGGCGCCAACATCGCCGACGACGTCACCTATTCGGGCACCGTCGCTGGCGCCATGGAAGGCGCGCTGCTCGGCGTGCGTTCGATTGCGCTCAGCCAGGCCTATTCCTATGTCGGCGAGGATCGCGTCGTTCCCTATGAGACCACCGAGGCGCTTGCGCCGGCGCTGCTCAAAAAGCTTGTCGCCATGCCGCTGCCGGATGGCGTGCTGCTCAACGTCAATTTTCCGAATTGCGCGCCAGAAGAGGTCGCCGGCACGGTGGTCACCTCGCAAGGCAAGCTTGTCCACAGCCTGTGGGTCGATGAGCGCCGCGACGGCCGCGGACTTCCCTATTATTGGCTGCGCTTCGGCCGCGAGCCGGTCGAGGGCAAGCAAGGCACCGACCTCTATGCCATGCGCAACCGGCTGGTATCGGTGACGCCGCTGCAGCTCGATCTCACCGCTCATGAAATCCGCGATCAACTGACCAAGGCGCTCGCATGAACCTGAACCACGGTCCGATGGTCGACGACCGCGAAGGCTTCGCCGCTTTCCTGCTCCGCCTGCGTGGCAAGGGCGTCGTGCCGAAGGCGCTGATCGCCGCCTTCGAGGCGACGCCGCGGCGCGGCTTCCTTTCCGCGCAGTTCCATCCGATCGCCTGGTCGGACCGCATGCTGCCGATCGAATGCGGCGAGGCGATCGAGGGCGCCGATCTGCAGGCCGCGGTGATCGCAGCGCTTGCCGTCGAGCCGGGCAACCGCGTGCTCGAGATCGGCACCGGGTCGGGCTACACGGCGGCGGTGATGTCGCGGCTTGCCGCGCGGGTCGTCACCGTCGACCGCTACAAGACGCTGGCCGAGCAGGCCAAACAGCGCTTCGAGGCGCTCGGCATCGGTAATGTCATCGTGCGCCAGGCGGACGGCTCCAACGGACTGGCGAATGAAGCGCCGTTCGACCGTATCGTCGCGTGGGCGGCCTTCGACAGCTTGCCGCGCTTCCTGCTCGACCAATTGTCGAGCGGCGGCATCGTCATCGCCCCGATCGGACCCGAGGAGGGCGAGCAGGTGCTGGCCAAATTGACCAAGGTCGGCAGCCGCTTCGAACGCGAGGACATCGGCCTCGTACGCCTGCAGCCGATCCTGCGCAGCGTAGCCGCGGTCATCTAGGGATCTGTCGGTATTCAGGTGATGCCCGCAACCGACCGTCTGGTCGGTTCGCGCCCGTCTCCGCCTCGGCCCTGCCTGAACCTCAACCCGATCAGCTCCAGCCCTTAAATATTTTAAGAAAATTTGCGTCTGATTCTAGAGGTTTAACCGACCAGTAACATTAACGCGCTTTAATCACGGTCAGTCTGTACCGGGTATCTGCGGGTAAAAGCGATGCAATTCAGTATTTTGAAGGCAAACGGACGCAACCTGGCGCGTGGTTTCGCTGTCCTTATGGTTGCGGGCACCGCGGCGGGATGCAGTTCCCAGGTCTCGCGGTTCAACAGCGTCGATGACGTCTTTACCTCCTCAACCAACAACCAGCGCGCCATCATCGACAAGCAGGACGCCGCCCAGCCTTATCCCGGCGATGCCCCGGTTTCGGCCGCGCCGCTCGACGGCAGCCATACCCAGTCGGTCAGCCGCTCAAGCCTCGAACCGGTTACGACGCAGCAACTGCCGCCGGTCAGCCAGTCGCAGCCGGCGCCCGCCAATCCGGCGCGCACCGCTTCGGCGCCAGCCGCCCCCCGGGTCGACCGGACTGCAACCGGGACGGTGACAAAGCCGTTCAAGGACGCACAGCCTGATGCTCCGCGCATGGCGACGGCAGGCGGCGAACCGCGTGCCACCGAGATCATCGTCAAGGACGGCGAGACCATTTCCGGCCTGTCGCGGCGCTACGGCGTGCCCGCCGATGCCCTTATGAAGGTCAATGGGCTGAGCGCGACCAACGGGCTGAAGACCGGCCAGAAGCTCGTCATCCCCGCCTATGCCTATTCGGGCAAGAAACCGGCGCCGAAGCTTGCGGACGCCAAGCCTGCGGACGACACCAAGCGCGATTTGCCGGCCAAGGCGCCGGAGATGGTGGCCGTGCTGCCGCAGCAGCCGAAGCTCAAGGAGGGCAAGTCCGCCGCGCAGGTGGATGCATCGGCCGCAGCAAGCCAGCCGAAGGGCGCCGCACCCAAGGCGGCTGGTGTCGGTGGCACCTACACGGTCCAGCAGAGCGATACGCTGTCGGCCATCGCCAGGAAGACAGGCGTCGGCGTGGTTGCGTTGAAGCAGGTGAACGGTTTGCAGGACGGTCTGCTCAAGATCGGCCAGACCCTGAAGGTGCCGGCCGGCGGAACCGCGACGGTTGCCAGTGCCAAGCCGGCAAAGGTCGATCCGGTAACGACTGCCACCACCCCGCCTGCGGCAAAGACCACGCCGTCGGAGACGCTCGCCGCCTACACGCCGCCGAGGAAGGATGCTAAGGTCATCGAGCAGGCCGAGGACGACGATGCGGTGGCGCCAAACGCCACCGGTATCGGCAAGATGCGCTGGCCGGTACGCGGCCGCGTGATCTCCAGCTTTGGCGGCGGCAAGGACGGTGTCGACATCGCCGTGCCGGAAGGAACCCCGGTCAAGGCGGCCGAGAACGGCGTCGTCATCTATGCCGGCGATGGCCTCAAGGAATTCGGCAATACGGTGCTGGTGCGCCACGAGAACGGGTTGGTCACTGTCTATGGCCACGCCCGTTCGATCGAGGTCCAGCGCGGCCAGAAGGTCAAGCGTGGCCAGGAAATCGCGCAGTCCGGCATGAGCGGCACCACCGACTCGCCGAAACTGCATTTCGAAGTGCGCAAGAATTCGGCGCCGGTCGATCCTTCGACCTATCTTGAATAAAAGAAAGTCGATCCTTCGACCTATCTCGAATAGAACAAGAAAAGCGATCGCGCGCCGCCTGACCTCCAGTCCGACCCGCCGGCTCAGCCCGTTCCGCAAGGGGCGGCTTTTTCAGTCGTTGTCCCTAATCTTGAAGCGACTTGCCGAGCCGGCCTGCCAGATCCTGGGTGAACTGCCAGGCGACGCGGCCCGACCGGCTGCCGCGGGTCGTCGCCCATTCCAGCGCCTCGGCGCGCAGCGTCTCGGGATCGATGGCAAGACCGTGATGGCTGACATAGCCGTCGATCATGTCGAGATACTCGTCCTGCGAGCATTTGTGGAAGCCGAGCCAGAGGCCGAAACGGTCGGACAGCGAAACCTTTTCCTCGACCGCCTCCGACGGGTTGATGGCGGTCGAGCGCTCATTGTCGATCATGTCGCGCGGCAAAAGATGCCGCCGATTCGAAGTGGCGTAGAAGATGACATTGGCTGGGCGGCCCTCGACGCCGCCTTCGAGCGCGGCCTTCAGCGACTTGTAGGACGTGTCGTCGTGGTCGAAGGAGAGGTCGTCGCAAAATAGGATGAAGCGGTAAGGCGCCGCCTTCAGCAAATTCATCAGCTTCGGCAGCGTGTCGATGTCCTCGCGGTGGATCTCGATGAGCTTGAGCGGCAGGTCCAGCTTTGCCGACGCGTTGACCGCCGCATGCACGGCCTTGACCAGCGAGGATTTTCCCATGCCGCGTGCGCCCCACAACAGCACGTTGTTGGCTGCGTATCCGGCGGCGAAGCGCTCGGTGTTGTCGACCAGTATGTCGCGGACGCGATCGACGCCACGGATCAGGCCGATGTCGACGCGGTTGACCTTGAGCACCGGCTCCAGACAGCCGGGATCAGCCTGCCAGACGAAGCAATCGGCCTCGCCGAGATCGGTTTCCGGCACCGGCGGCGGAGCGAGGCGGGCGACCGCCTCGATCAGGCGGTCGAGCTTCTTGTTCAGGGCTTCAATGGTGCTGTCGCTCATTTCTTGTCTTTTGTTTTTGCATTCAGGAAAATGTGACAACGGGACATATTTGATTCCGGCGGTTTCGGAACCGGCTCCAACCTTTTGTTAGAGCATGATCTTTTCCGAAACCGCGCTCCATTTTTCGGGATCATGCTCTAACACGGCTCAACCAGCCGGAAAAGCAGCCGAAATGCCCGACCGCAGTTGCATTGGCAACTTTACCGACTATATTCCGGCCAAATTTCATGGGGCCGCCAAATTTCCCTAGGACGGTTGGCGGCTGTTTTTCAAAATTCAGGAGTACCTCGATGTTCGTGACACCGGCATATGCCCAAGGCGTCGGCGCCTCCCCGGATATGTTCATCAGTATTTTGCCGTTTGTCCTGATTTTCGTGATCATGTATTTTCTGATCATCCGGCCGCAGCGCACACAGTTGAAGAAGCGCGGCGAGATGCTGGCGGCGGTTCGCCGCGGCGACACGGTCATCACTGGCGGCGGTTTCGTCGGCAAGGTGACCAAGGTGATCGACGACAATGAGCTCGAGATCGATCTCGGCGGCGGCACCAAAGTAACGGCGCTGCGCTCTACGATCGCCGATGTGCGCGTCAAGGGCGAGCCGGTGGCGAACCAGAACGCCAAGAAATAATCGAAATTTCTGGCGGAGCGATCCGCGGATACGCCCTGACGGACGACGCCATTTGCTTGTATTTCTCGCGCTCAGGACGACTCTGATCTGGCTGGCCACTCGTCACAGGGCGCCAACGATATCGTGATGCCATTGCGCGCTGGTGCCTTGCCGGCAAGATTGACAATAGTTGAAGAAAGCCCGAAGGCAGCACCAAAGTGACTGACCCGTGCTCGACAATCGCCGATATGCGGACCAAAGGCGAGCCGGTGGCGAGCCAGAACGCCCAGAAATAACCCAATTCCAGGCGGAACGATCCGCCAGAACGCCCTGACGGACGACGCCTTATGCTTTATTTCTCGCGCTTCAAGATGATCCTGATCTGGCTGGCCGTGGCCGCCACAGTGATCCTTGCTGCGCCCAATCTTTTTTCGGCAAGCACGCTCGCCAAGCTTCCCGACTGGGTGCCGAAGCGCCAGATGACGCTCGGCCTCGATCTGCAGGGCGGCTCGCATATCCTGCTCAGGATGGATCCGAACGATCTGACCAAGGATCGGCTGGAGACGACGCGCGACCAAATCAGGACAATGCTGCGCGACGCCAAGATCGGTTACACCGGCCTTGCCGGATCGGGCCGGACCGTGCAGGTCCGCATCACCGATCCCGGTCAGGTCGATGCCGCCAAGACGGCGCTGAAGACATTGACCGACCCGGTGGCCGCCGGCCTGTTCAGCGGCGGCTCCGTCCAGGAGATGTCGCTGGATGATTCCGAGCCCGGCCTGCTCAAGTTCACTGTCACCGATGCCGGCATCAAATACCGCACGTCGACGGCGCTGGCGCAGTCGCTCGAAGTCGTCGAGCGCCGTGTCAACGAACTCGGCACCACCGAGCCGATCGTGCAACGCCAGGGTGACGACCGAATTCTGGTCCAGGTGCCGGGCCTGCAGGATCCGCAACGGCTGAAGGACATTCTTGGTCAGACCGCCAAGCTGACCTTCCAGATGGTCGACCAGTCGATGCCGGTGCAGGATGCGCTGAACGGTCGTCCACCGGCGGGATCCTCGGTGTTGTATTCGCAGGACGATCCGCCGGTTCCCTATCTGATCGAGAACCGCGTCATCGTTTCGGGCGAAAATCTCGTCGATGCGCAGGCGACGTACAATTCCCAGACCAACGAGCCGGTGGTTTCGTTCACCTTCGATTCCAAGGGAGCGGCGCGTTTCGGCCAGGCCACATCGCAGAATGTCGGCAAGCTGTTTGCGATCATCCTCGACAATCAGGTGATTTCGGCGCCGCAGATCCGCGAGCCGATCCTTGGCGGCAGCGGCCAGATCTCGGGCAATTTCACCGCCGAGAGCGCCAACGACCTCGCGGTGCTGTTGCGTGCCGGCGCGCTGCCGGCGACGCTGACGGTAATCGAAGAGCGCACAGTAGGCCCGGGGCTCGGCGAGGATTCCATTCACGCCGGCAAGGTCGCCGGCGTGATCGGCTCCATCCTCGTCGTCGTGTTCATGTTCGTGGCCTATGGCTTCCTCGGCTTCATTGCCAACATCGCGCTGGCGGTGCATGTGGCGATGATCATCGCGTTGTTGTCGTTGCTTGGCGCGACACTGACATTGCCCGGCATTGCCGGTATCGTGTTGACCATCGGCATGGCGGTCGATTCGAACGTTCTCATCTACGAGCGCATCCGCGAGGAGCGACGAAACGGTCGCTCGGTCATCCAGGCGATCGACACGGGGTTTTCGAAAGCGCTGGCGACCATCGTCGATTCGAACGTCACCTCGCTGATCGCGACCGTGGTGCTGTTCTGGCTCGGGACCGGACCGGTGAAGGGCTTTGCCGTAACCTTCGCCATCGGCATTCTGACCACCGTCTTCACCGCCTTCACCTTCACCCGGCTGCTGGTGTCGATCTGGCTTCGCCGCGCCCGCCCGAAGGAGTTGCCGCGCGCCCCGGTGACTTTCGTCCCGGCGGGCACGAGAATTCCGTTCATGGGCATCCGTCGCTGGACATTCGCGCTGTCCAGCGTGCTGTCGATCCTGGCGGTCGTGCTGTTCATGACTGTCGACATCAATTACGGCATCGACTTCAAGGGCGGTTCGCTGATCGAGGTCCAGGCCAAGGATGGCACTGCCGATATTGCCGATATCCGCGGCAGGCTTTCGGAACTCAACATCGGCGAAGTGCAGGTCCAGCAGTTCGGCGACCCGAACGACGTCTTGATTCGCGTCGGCACGCAGGAGGGCGGCGAGAACGCCGAACAGACCGTTATCGACAAGGTGCGCGGCGAGTTGCAGGACCATTACGATTTCCGCCGCGTCGAGGTGGTGGGACCGACGGTTTCCGGCGAACTCGCCAAGCAAGGCACCATCGCCATGCTCATCGCACTGCTCGGAATCCTGATCTATGTCTGGTTCCGCTTCGAATGGCAGTTTGCGGTCGGCGCCATCATCGCAACCGTCCACGATGTGGTCATGACGATCGGCTTCTTCGTCATCACCGGTCTCGAATTCAACCAATCGTCGCTTGCGGCGATACTCACCATCATCGGCTATTCGCTCAATGACACGATCGTCGTCTATGACCGCGTTCGAGAAGACTTGCGAAAATACAAGAGGATGCCGCTGCCGCAATTGTTGAACAACGCCATCAACGAGACGTTGTCGCGAACGACGCTGACCTCGGTGACGACGATGCTCGCGCTGCTGGCGCTGGTGCTGTTCGGCGGCGAGGTGATCCGCTCGTTCACGCTGGCGATGCTGTTCGGCGTGGTCTTCGGAACCTATTCGTCGATCTTTATCGCCGCGCCACTGCTCATCCTGTTCAAGCTCCGGCCGGAGGCGGCGACGGCCGATGAGGAGAAGCCGGTGAGCGGTGGCAAAGCCATGGCAACCTGACGGGCAGCCGAGGATGACCAAAGGCATTGTCATCCGCGAAGCGCATTTCCCCGGCCGTGCGCCGATTGAGGCCTACGGCAACGGCGGGTTCCGTTTCGCCGACATGTCGCATCGCGGCTCGCTTCTGTGTCTGCCGTCGGGCATTTACGGCTGGGAGCCGGCTGATCCCCTGGCACTGACGGCGGCGGATTTCGCCAAGCTGCTCAACGAGGCTGACAAGGTCGAGATCCTGCTGGTCGGCGCCGGCAAGGATCTCAGGCCGTTGCCGGCACCGCTGCGTGCCGCGCTGAAGGCGGCGGGCATTGCGGCCGATCCGATGTCGACCGGAGCGGCCGTGCGGACTTACAATGTGCTTCTGGCGGAAAACCGTGCGGTGGCCGCCGCACTGATTGCCGTCGAGTGACGTGACCGAAAACACCAAAATCGTCATGGAAACGGTGCGAGCCGCCGATCATGACCGCTATGTTTGCGCGCTCTACGCGCCCGAGGACAGGCGTGACGCACTTTTTTCGCTCTATGCCTTCAATGCCGAGATATCAGGCATTCGCGATCGTATCCGCGAGGCACTGCCGGGCGAGGTGCGGCTGCAATGGTGGCGCGATGTCATCGCAGCCGAGGACGCCGGGGCAGGCTTCGGCCATCCCGTTGCGGACGCGTTGAAGGCGACGATTTCCACCCACCGCCTGCCGAAACCTGCCTTCGAGAACATGCTCGAAGCCCGCGTTTTCGATCTTTATGACGACCCTATGCCGTCGCGCACCGATCTGGAAGGCTATTGCGGCGAGACCGCAGCGGCGCTCATCCAACTTGCAGCGATGGTACTCGATCCCGTCGCAGCACCGCGTTTCGCCGAACTTGCAGGCAGGGCAGGTTGTGCACAAGCGATGACCGGCCTTTTACTGCTGCTGCCATTGCACCGCAAGCGCGGGCAATGCTTTGTCCCAGTCGACATTCTGGCCGCGGCAGGGTCGTCGCCGGAGGAGTTCGTTACGGGCGATGGTGGGCCTGGAGCGCAACGCGCTGTCGCCGCGATGATTGCACTGGCGCAGGAGCATTTGTCCGCTTTCGAGCAGGGTGCATCGATCTTGCCGGTTTCGCTGCGACCGGCATTTTTGCCGCTGGCCTTGTCGCGCGCCTATCTCGGCAAGATGGAAGGTTCTCGTCATTCACCCCTGAACGGCGTGGCGCGGCTCTCGGCCTGGCGCCGGCATTGGCTGCTGTTCCGGCGTGCGACGCGAGGCTGGCCGGACGCCTGAAGACTGCCAAATGTGAAGGAACCCAGAGAGGAACGGAAAGCCGGGACTGCCGCCGTGCTCGTTGAGCTGGGCGAGTAACTTGTCCATCATGATCGATCGCTCGATCCGCCATCGCGCATCAGCGTCTCATAGTCGCGGCCGCCGTAGAAGATGTTGACGATGCGGACGAGATCGCCATCGACAACGTAGGCGATGGCGGAGTGCTCGAAGGGTACCGTTCGCAATCCTGGCACGATGTCATGGCGCGGGCGGCCACCGCGAGGGGCATTGCCGATGTTTTGGCAGTGGTCTTCGATACGCAGAACGAACTTCAGTGCGATGTCAGCACTTCCGCTAGCTTCGACGATGTGTCTGAAAATTGCTGCCAGATCATCGCTGGCGCTTTCGCGATACTCGACCTCAAGCCGCCGAATCATCGGCGCGGCTCGAATACTGCGCGAAAAATCCCTTAAGACGGTCGCGCACCTCCTCCCCAGAAAGGTTCGGTCTCGTATCCTCAATCGACGCCTTCACGCGCGCCCTGATCGACGCCATGCGCTCGGCATGCTCTTCCTCTTCGCGCTGGAAGGCGCGAAGCGCTGCGCGGATGACCTCGCTTGCCGATCCGAAGGAGCCGTCCTCGACTTTTTCGCGGATCATGCGCGCCATGGCGGGCGTGACGGTGACTGACAGTTTCTCGGCGGGCTCCATGGAATTGCTCCCCTGTGATGGAGGGTAGGATACTATCCTACTCTCCTGTCGACCGATCGACAAGAAAAGACAGGCGGACTATTCCGCGGCTTCCGTCGCCAATGACGCCAGCCCCAGCCATTCGCGGCAGTCGGCCAGCGCGCGCGATGTCACTGCACGCCGCTTCGCGACGGTCTTGTCCTTGCCGCGCAGGCGCTTTCCCTCGGCTTTCGGCGCTTCTACCGGGGGGAATAGGCCGAAATTGATGTTCATCGGCTGGAAGGAGCGCTTTCCCGGTTCGTCGTCCGAAACGATGTGACCGCCGGTGATATGGTTGAGCAGCGCGCCAAAGGCTGTGGTCATCGGCGGCAGCGCCGGCGCTTGGCCCAGCCGCTCGGCGGCGGCAAAGCGCCCGGCAAGCAGGCCGATGGCGGCACTTTCGACATAGCCCTCGCAGCCGGTGATCTGGCCGGCGAAACGCAGGCCGGGCCGCGATTTCAGCTGCAGCGAATGGTCAAGCAGCGTCGGCGAATTGATATAGGTGTTGCGGTGCAGACCGCCGAGGCGGGCGAATTCGGCGTTTTCGAGGCCCGGGATGGTGCGGAACACGCGCACCTGCTCGGCGTGCTTCAGCTTGGTCTGGAAGCCGACCATGTTGTATAGCGTGCCCAGTGCATTGTCCTGGCGAAGTTGCACGACGGCAGAGGCCTTCACCGATGGATTGTGCGCATTGGTCAGCCCCATCGGCTTCATCGGCCCATGACGCAGCGTCTCGACGCCGCGCTCGGCCATGATCTCGATCGGCAGGCAGCCGTCGAAATAGGGCGTGCCTTCCCATTGCTTGAATTCGGTTTTCTGGCCATCGACAAGCGCCTGCACGAAAGCAAGGTACTGTTCCTTATCCATCGGGCAGTTGATGTAATCCTTGCCGGTGCCGCCAGGCCCGACCTTGTCGTAGCGTGACTGGAACCAGCAGATGTCCATGTCGATCGTGTCGAAATGCACGATCGGCGCGATGGCGTCGAAGAAGGCGAGCGCATCGGCGCCGGTCACTTCCGCGATCGATTGGGCGAGCGACGGCGCGGTCAGCGGGCCGGTGGCGATGATCGTCTGGTCCCACTCCGCCGGCGGCAGGCCGGGCACCTCCTCGCGCTGGATGGTGATGAGCGGGTGCGCTTCGAGCTTTTTGGTCACCGCTTCGGAAAATCCGTCGCGGTCGACGGCCAGCGCGCCACCGGCCGGCACCTGGTGCGCATCGCCGGCGCTCATGATCAGCGAACCGGCCAGCCGCATTTCGGCGTGCAGCAGGCCGACGGCGTTGGTTTGCGCATCGTCGGAGCGGAAGGAATTGGAACAGACGAGCTCGGCCAGCCCATCCGTCTTGTGCGCATCGGTGCCGCGGACGGGACGCATTTCGTGCAGCACGACTGGAACGCCGGCTTCGGCCGCCTGCCAAGCGGCTTCGGAGCCGGCGAGACCGCCGCCGATGACGTGAATGGGATTCTTGCTCATGAGCGCCGAAATAGTCGCTTGTTGCTGCGATTGCAATTGCCCGAGTTAGCGGCGCTGTTGGCGCTAAGGGCTGCAATCATCTACTGTCGGAGAATGGATGGGAGTCTCGGGATCTTTGCCAGAGCGACCTTTTTGACAGTCGTGATCGCCATGGGCGGATCGGCGGCCGCCGGCGAACTGGCCGCGACGGCTTCCAAGCGGATCCCCATATGCCACGGCTACAGTTGCAACTATCGGACGATGCTGGCGCTCGGCCCCGGTGACGGCGCGCGTTTCCGCTCTATCCTGCGTGCGGGTGCGGGTTCGCCGCAAGCCGAGCGCTCCGCTATTTCGAAGGCTGTCCGCTATTTCGAGCAGCGCATTTTCCGGGCCACCGGCATTCGCGATCTGCCGCAGTCGGAATTCGGTGCATCGCGCATCAGGGGCCAGATGGACTGTGTCGACGAATCGACCAATACGCATGCGCTGCTGGTCTATCTTGCCGAGCGAAAACTGCTCAGGTTTCACAAGGTCGAGGACAAGGCTTCGCGAGGCCTGTTTGTCGACGGACGCTATCCCCATTGGACAGCGGTGATCAGCGACCGCGGGGACACCGAATGGGTGGTGGATTCCTGGTATGCGCCGATGGGCGGCGCACCGGACATTTTTCCGCTGGGCCAGTGGAAGAAACGGGGCGTGCTGGAAAGCGGTGCGCTGGACTGACGGACAGGGGCGTCCCGCTAAACGGCTCTCAGAGTGCCTCGACCCTGAAAAACAACAACACCCGCCGGGGGAGGAGGTCCGGCGGGTGTCGTTTTGCTGGCCGATCCTCGGGAGGAGGTGAAGATCGACCGTATTCGTCATCGCCGGGGAGGAGGTCGGCTTTGACGAAATTCCTTTCGCCTGATGAAGGGGGCGAAACCCCAGAACGAAACTCGTTTCGTCCTTTTAAACAGCGCCCGCCGCGGGAGGAGGTGCGGCGGGCGCCGTTTTTGTGGTCAACCCTCGGGAGGAGGTAAAGGCTGACCGTATCCGTCAGGGTCGGGGAGGAGGTCGACCCTGGCGAAATTCCTTGACTAGATCGCCTTGCGGGCGATGCTCTTGATCTCTTCGCGGACGATGCCGAGATCATGCAGCTGGCGGTTCGAAAGGCGACCCAGCTCGGTAACCGTCGAGCGATAAACGCGCCAGTTACGATAGTTGCGGATCAGGTTCATTGTCGTTCTCTTTTCAAGTCAAACTGGTTCGGACCATTTGCGGTCCGAAGAGGATTAGACCGCCTTGCGGGCGACGTAGTGGATGTCGCTGCGGCTGATGCCGAGGTCGGTCAGTTCGCGGGTGCTCAGGCGGCTCAGCTCGGAAACGGTGTCCCGGTAGCGGCGCCAGTTGCGGTAGTTGCGGATCAGGTTCATGGTATTTCTCGTTTCGTCTTTCTTTCGGATCATTCCGTCTTTGTGTACGACGTGAAGATAGGTGGGGTCATATCGATTTAAAAGCGCTATTGGTGCATAGCAGCAATGCAAATTGTGCAACGCACCATCACCGCCAACTCACGTCTTCGACACAGATAAACCCGAATCGGAAAATGCCGTAGCGTCAACGGTTTGGCCGGATCGGCTGAAAAAAAGACCAATCTGGGGAGAAAGGCATGGCGAGCTATTCGTCACGCGTCAGGACCGACATCGCACGATGGGTGCAGGCTGGCCTGGTTGATGCCTCTACGGCCGACGCACTGACGCGCGACGTCGAGGCCAATGAGCGCAAATCGCTAAGCTTCGGTTCGATCCTGGCGATGATGGCAGCGCTGCTTTTTGGTGCGGCCGTCCTGATCTTCGTCACCGCCAATTGGGAAGCCATCCCGCGGATGGCGCGGGTGGCAGCGCTCTTCGCCATCATCCTCGCCGGCTATGTCGGCGGAGCGGTGCTGAAGACACGCGACCATGCTGCGCTCGGCGAGGCACTTTGGATCGTCGCCGCGGCGGCATTCGGCGGATCGATCGCGCTCATCGGCCAGATGTATCATTTGTCCGGCGACGAGACATCGGCCTTGATCACCTGGGGCGCGGGCACGGCCTTGGCGGCGGTTGCGCTGCGCTCGAACCCGCTGACCGTCGCTGCCGTCGGCATTGCCGATGCCTGGCTGTTCCTGAAGGGCTTCGACTATTTCAGTCGCACGGAATTCCCGCATCTCTTCGTCGTCATGGCGATCGTGTTATTTGCCATTTCGTTCTGGACCCGCAGCCCGGCGGCGCGCCACCTGATCATCCAGTCGGTCATCTTCTATCTCGTGCTGTTGTTTACGGAATACGAAACGCTGCAGGTCGCTGTGCCGCTCGTCGTCGTGTCGGTGCTGCTTTTCTCGGCTGCGATCTTCGCTGCCGAGCCCGTCGACTGGATATTGCGGCTGGGTGGCCGGCTGCCCTTGCACGCGCTGGTCGGATTTCTCACCGGCCTAGCGATGATCCAGTTCGAACTTGCCGGTGAGAGCAACAACAGCGGCTTTGCCATCGCCTCGGCCGTTGCGCTTGCCGGCATTGTCGCGGCAATCGTGCTGGGCGGCCGCGACAGCAGGGGCTTGCGCTGGGTTGGCTATGCCGGCTTCGCCTTCGAACTCGCCATCATCTACGTGGTGATGTTGCAGTCGATGCTCGACACGGCAGGCTTCTTCCTGGCGGCAGCTGTGCTTCTCGGCATCCTTGCCTTTGTCATCCTCCGCGTGGAAAAGCGCATGAGGGCCCCGAGCGTGGAAGGAGCGGCGGCATGATGACCGGTAAAAGGCTGATCGTTTCGGCGGTTGTGCTGGCGCTCGTCCAGATCGGCTTCCTGAGCTGGATCATCACCGGCCGGGCGGCGATCCTGCGCGACGGCAAACAAGTGCTGCTGAGGGTCGAACCGGTCGATCCGCGCGATCTCCTGCGCGGCGACTACATTATGCTCAGCTACGACATTTCGCGTATACCGGTGAAGCTGATCGCCAACGTTCCGGCCGGTAAGCTGACGAGCGACGATACGCCGATCGTGGTCAGGCTGAAGCAGGGCGCCGACGGCTATTGGGGCGCAACCACGGCCTGGTTCGGGCAAGCGCCGGCGCCGGCAGCATCCGACGAAGCCGATATCGTCGGGCATGTGGCTGCGGGGTGGGATCTCAGCGCAGCAACGACGATCGCGCCGGATTACGGCATTGAACGTTTCTACCTGCCGGAAGGCGAGGGAATAGCGATCCAGAACGATATGCGAGTGCGGCCGTTCGGCATCCGCGTCGCAATCGCAGCCGATGGAGCCGCGCAGATCAAGGCGCTGATAGACGGCGACAAGACGCTGTTCGAGGAACCACTTTATTAGAATTGGCCCGGATCAGAAATTGGGAAAGCGTGGCCAATCGGACAGCATCAAACATGACAACTATCCTGACGACACGAGAAGACATAAATCTCAGCTCCGTTTTCCGCGTCGCCTGGAAAAAAGACACGGTGCAAATCAGTGGCGAGGCCCTGCAGCGCATCGCAGAGTGTCGCGCGTCGTTCCTGCGTCTCATCGAGACCGACCCTGTACCGGTCATCTATGGCGTAACCACCGCTATGGGAGAACTGGCGAGCAGGCAGCTCGAACTTGGCGAGCGGGGTCGCCATGCGCGCATCAAGGCGTTCGCAGCCGCCACATCGTTCGGCGAGCCTTTGCCAGACCGCGTGGTACGGGCGATCGTGCTCGCCCGGCTGGCGAATTTCCTCGAGGGAAATGCCGCGACGACACCGCGCGTGGCGCTCGCCGTCGTCGCGATGCTGGACGGCGGACCGATGCCCATGGTGCCATCCTCCGGTCAGGGCGGTGCCGGTGAAATCCTCGCGCTCTATCCGCTGTTTGCGGAGCTTTCGACGCGCTTCGACCTGGAAGTCAAGGAACGAGGCTCGCTGATCAACGGTTCGCCTTGCGCTGCCGCACTCGTGGCCGACGCGGCCTTGGCGGCTCGCCGCCGCATTCGCCTTGCCGAAAAAGTCTTTGCGCTTTCGATCGAGGCGTTTCGCGCGCCGCTCGAACATTACGACCCGGCGCTCGATGCGCTTTGGGGCGATGAACACGAAGCGGCGGCCCTGAGGGGATTGAGGGAGTTCCTTGCCGGCGCCGGCACCGGGCGCCGCAATTACCAGGCACCGGTCAGCTACCGCATCGTCCCTCGCATCCTCGGGCACGCGCATCGCGCGCTTGCATCGGCGGAGCGGGCGGCCACCGTGTCGCTCGCTTCGGTATCGGACAATCCGGTCTACATCCCGCCTGACGACGGGCATCCGCTCGGGCGCTGCATCAGCACCGGCGGCTATCACAATGCCATGGCAACACCTGCCCTGGACGATCTGGCAGCGATATGGGCCGATATCTGCCTCTTGTGCGACCGCCACGCTTCGAAGCTTTTGAACGGCAAGGTGTCGCTCCTGCCCGATCTGCTTTTGACGGGGAGGGATTGGAGCGACAGCGACGGTCACGGCAATGTCGGCTATGTGCCGATGGCGATCACGGGTTATCTGGAGCAGGCGAAACTTTCGGCGCAGCGCACCTTTATCCCGGGAACGGAATCGGCCGGCGCCGGCCAGGACGATGTCGCCACGACGGTGTTCCTCGCCTGGACGAAGGAGGCACGCGCCGGCCGCTGCCTCGATGCCGCGATGGCGATGCTGGCTGTGATCGCCTCGCAGGCATTGCATGTCACCGAGCGCGTGGCTCCTCCGGCGCTTCAGTCGTTCGTCGCGGATATAAGAAGCATCGTGCCGCCGGTCGGTGACGATCGCGTGCTGGGGCCTGAACTCGCGAAACTGGCAGAATGGTTCACCCGCCAGGTCTTCGAGGAGTAGGCGGCTGGAGTTTCGCGATGCCCAAATGGCGGCTTAAGACCAGAAACGGCCCGAGGATGAACACGGCCATTAGGGCGACAAAAAGCACAGCGATGATCACGGCGCCCCACATGAAGACCTTTCCGGTGCCGCGTTGCTCTTTTTCGCGAGGTAGGTCTTTCGCCATTGCACGATCCTTTTGTGAAGGTCCATGATTTAGCAACGTGGCTCGCCGAGGCTGGTTCCCGGCAGTCGTCTTGAGCAGGATCAGCTTTCAGAAGGGCCGATTGATGCCCTCCCGAACAACGCGCCATCTAGAGACGCCAGCGTTTCCAGTTTCTGGTGAAAAACTTGGTGCGGATGAAGGGACTCGAACCCCCACGCCTTTCGGCACTGGAACCTAAATCCAGGGCGTCTACCAATTCCGCCACATCCGCGTCGCCCGGCAATCCCATGTAGTCATCATTCTGTCAATGTCGCGGTCAAAATAAGGGCCGTTCGCCGGCGCATGATCCCGAAAATCGAAAAAGCGATTTTCGGAAAGGATCACGTGCTAAAATGAAGGTCCTAGCGTCCTTTGCGCGTCCAAGAGGACGCGCGGCGCTGTAGATGCGAAGATGGTTGAAAATTGGCCGGGCCTGTGACAAAAGGCGTGTCGAATGTGACGGGATGCGACGATCCGCTTCTGCAGAATGTGATAAGAAGTAGGAAAAACAAAGACTTATTCACATTTTGGAGCGTATTTCTGAAGGATTTGAGCCGCGTTGGGCGGACAGATCGCCAAGTCCCGCACCAAAAGCCATTCCCGGCAAGATAATACCGGCAGGCTGTAAACGGCAGGAGCCGTTTGGCTGCTCATTGGTGGAAACAAAGGTTCTATGATGCAGGTCACCGAAACGCTCAACTCCGGTCTCAAGCGCGAGATCAAGATCACCGTGCCGGCGGGTGACATGGAAGCCAAGCTGATGGCGCGGCTGTCTGATGCCAGGAACAAGGTCCGCATCAACGGCTTCCGCCCCGGCAAGGTGCCGGTGCAGCACCTGCGCAAGGTCTACGGCAAGTCGTTCATGGCCGAAGTGGTCAACGAGATACTCAACGATTCGACCCGTTCGATCATTACCGGGCGCGGCGAAAAGGCTGCCATGCAGCCCGAAGTGATCATGACCGAGGACGAGAAGGAGGCCGAGAAGATCCTGGCCGGCGGCGCAGACTTCGAGTTCCGCCTGAACTACGAGATCATTCCGCCGATCGAGATCAAGGATTTCTCCGACATCAAAGTGACGCGTCAGGTGTTCGACGTGCCGGATTCCGAAATCGACGAGCAGGTCCAGCGTGTCGCCGAATCGGCGCGCACCTACGAGCCGAAGGCCGGCAAGGCCGCCGAAGGCGACCGCGTGACGATCGACTATGTCGGCAAGATCGACGGCGAAGCCTTCAGCGGCGGCGCCGGCACGGACCAGCCGCTGGTGCTCGGCTCCAAGGAATTCATTCCCGGCTTCGAGGACCAGCTCGTCGGCAGCAAGGCCGGTGACGAGACGCAGGTCACTGTCACGTTCCCGGAAAACTACCAGGCGGCGCATCTTGCCGGCAAGGAAGCCACCTTCGACGTCACCGTCAAGGAAGTGTCCAAGCCAGGTGCGTTGGAAATCAACGACGAGATGGCCAAGAATCTCGGCCTGGAGTCGCTGGAGCGCCTGCGTGAAGTGGTGCGCGGCCAGATCGAGAACCAGTTCGGTTCGATGACGCGCCAGAAGATCAAGCGCCAGCTGCTCGACCAGCTCGATGCCGCCTACTCGTTCGAGGCGCCGTCGAAGCTCGTCGAGGCCGAGTTCAACAATATCTGGAACCAGGTCAACCGCGATCTGGAAGCCGCCGGCCGCACCTTCGCCGACGAGGAGACGACGGAAGAAGAGGCACGCGCCGAGTATATGCGGCTTGCCGAGCGTCGTGTGCGTCTCGGCCTGGTTCTCGCCGAGATCGGCGAGAAGGCCGGCGTCACCGTGTCGGACGAGGAACTGCAGCGCGGCCTGCTCGAGCAGGTGCGCCGCTATCCGGCCAACCAGCAGCAGGAAGCCTTCGAATTCTACCGCAGCAATCCCGAAGCGCTGAACACGCTGCGTGCGCCTCTGTTCGAGGAGAAGGTGGTCGACCATCTGCTCGGCCAGATCTCCGTCACCGACGTCAAGGTCAGCAAGGAAGAGTTGATGGCCGACGACGAGGACACCGAGACGGCCAAGGCAAAGCCGGCGAAGAAAGCCGCTGCGAAAAAGGCCGACGCCAAGAAGGCCGACGATGCGGAGGAGCCCAAGAAGAAGGCCGCGCCGAAGAAGAAAGCTGCCAAGGACGCCGAATAACACGGCATTCTGCTGGATGTGAAAGGCCGCCCACGGGGCGGCCTTTTCGTTGCTGCCGACGTCGCAAGGCCGCCGCTGCCCTAGTCGCGAGGCAATTGATTGACGAGGATCCGCATCACCGTCACTCGCTTGGCAGTTCAATGAGAAACTCTTCGTCACGCGGCAGGTGGTGGATCTTGTGCGGGTCGCCGCCGGTGAAGCTCGCCATGGCTTCGACGTCAGGCCAGTACGAGATCGTCACGAACTCTGTTTCTTCTTCGCGATCTTCGCGAAACAACTGCACGCCAAGTGCCTTCTCCTGAAGCGGCGGAATGCGTTCGCGGCGTAGATAGGGCTCGTAGGCGTCTGCCAGATCACGGCGTGTCCTTCCCCGCCAGATCCGGGCGATTGTGGCGTTGTCGATCATGGAGTGCGCTCCTCTCGATGGGTGTTGATGAGGAGGGGGCAGCGATCGCTGGATCCACTGCGGTGTTGTGCGGGCAACTACCCCAGGACCTTGCCAAGAAACCGTCGCACCAACGGCAGGGCGACCTCGAAATGGGTCTCCAGCAGCCAGTGCCCTGCGTCGTTCAGCAAATGCAGCTCGGCCTCGGGGAGATCGCGCAGATAGGCGCGCGCAGCCGGCTCGGGCATGTATTCGTCCCTCGGCCCCCAAAGGATCATTGCCGGCGGCCGCTGCTCGCGCAGGTATTCCTGGTAACGAGCGAACCAGTCGAGATTAGCCTTTAGCTTCTCCATCAGTCCGACTGAAAGCGCACGGCGCACAGGCGTATTCATTAGCGGCCAATGCAACTTCCACATATCGGGCGGGACACGTCGAGCGACGTCGCGATCGACTTCGCCGACGAACTCGGCGCGAAAGCCGTCTTCGCTCACCGCCTGTTCGAGCGGCGCACGGTTCGCTGGTGAAGGATCCCGCCAAAAGCGCCGGATCGTTTGGTATTTAGGGCCAAGAGCATCCGCGTAGATGTCGCCATTCTGGATGATGAGGGCCTTGATCCGCGATGGGTGCGCTATAGCGTGACGCAGGCCGATCTGCGAGCCGTAATCGTGCAGCCACAGCGCGTAGCTGCCGAGCCCCAGCGCATCGGTAAACCGCTCCAGGAAAGTTGCATAGGCGTCGAAATCAAAACCGAACCGTGCCGGATCGGGGGTTCCACTGTAGCCAAAGCCGGGGAAATCCGGCGCGACCGTCCGCCACCGGTCGGCGAGCGCCGGCATCAGCCGGCGATACTGGAAGGATGAGCAGGGATAGCCATGCGGAAGCAGCAGCACCGGCGCGGCGTCAGGACCTGCTTCTCTGTAAAAGACCGTGTCGCCATCGATCGTGCGGGTGCCGTGGCGCACCTCCAGGACGCTCCTGTCGTTCATGGACGCTTCTCTGATCTTTGATCTCGTGGACGGTGAACCGTAGCTGGTCTAACGCCTTTAGCCGGTATGCGTTCCGATCGCGCTCGACGCCGATCGAGCTGCCTCATCGCTTCGGCGGCAATCTATCTGCCGGCCGGATTCTGTGGTAAGTAGATGCCGCAATTCCATGCGGGAGACGCGGATATTCCGCTCTGTCGTGCAAGGGGCGCATGCTGACGAAGTGTCGGCAGGCGCAGATCGTCCAAGGCAGATTTGGCGATCGGGGAGGAAATGCCATGCGTGCAATCGCGTTTTTCGCCGTCGTGTCCGTTGCGACGTTTATCACGAGCCAATCTCAGGCACAGGATGCCGCCGCGGGTGAGAAGGTCTTCGCCAAATGCAAGGCCTGCCATGTCGTCGACGAGGACAAGAACAAGATCGGTCCGTCGTTGAGCGGCGTTATCGGCCGGACGGCCGGCACGCATCCGGGATTCAAATATTCCAAACCCATGACCGAGGCGGGCAAATCCGGCGTCAAATGGGACGAAGCCACGCTGACGAATTACCTTCGCGATCCGAAGGCCATGATCAAAGGCACGAAGATGGCGTTTCCCGGTCTCAAGAAGGACGAGGATCTCGCCAACGTCATCGCCTATCTGAAGCAATTCTCCAAATGACCCGGTTCTTCCGCCAGGCAGTAACCCGGTTCTTCCGCCAGGAAGTAACCCGGTTCTTCCGCCAGGAAGTAACCTGGCTCTTCCGCCGGCCGCTGGCGCGGCCAGATTGCCTGTCCCCATCGGTGGTCGCCTGAAATGTCGGCTAGGGAAAGCGGCCTCAAGGATACCGGTATCCAGATATCTGAAGCGACGGTCAGTGATTTCTTCGCGCTTCTGAAACCACGCGTCATGGCGCTTGCTGTTTTTACCGCCTTCGTCGGCCTGATGGTGGCGCCTGGGGCGATGAATCCGGCCATCGCCGTGATTGCAATCAGTGCAATTGCGGTTGGAGCGGGAGCGGCCGGGGCACTCAACATGTGGTACGATGCCGATATTGATGCGCTGATGTCGCGCACATCAAAGCGGCCGGTCCCGTCAGGCCGGGTCATGCCAGGCGAAGCTCTCGGCTTCGGCCTGGTGCTTTCCGTACTTTCGGTCATGACGCTCGGCGTGCTGGTGGGGTGGCTTGCCGCCTCGCTGCTGGCCTTCACCATCTTCTTCTACGTCGTCATCTACACGATGTGGCTGAAACGCTCGACGCCGCAGAATATCGTCATAGGCGGCGCTGCGGGTGCCCTTCCTCCGGTGATCGGGTGGGCGGCGGCCACCGGCGCCGTCGGAGCTGAAAGTCTCATCCTGTTTCTGATCATCTTCCTCTGGACGCCGCCGCATTTCTGGGCACTCGCCCTGTTCAAGATCGGCGACTATGCTGCCGCCGGCATTCCCATGATGCCGAACGTGGCCGGCCAGGCTTCGACCAGAAAACAAATCTTCGTCTATTCACTGATCCTGGCACCAATCGGCGTGCTGCCTTGGGCTTTTGGATTCGCGAGCGGATTGTACGGGCTCGTTTCGGCCGCATTGGGCGCGGGTTTCATCTGGCATGCCTGGAAGCTCCTGATCGACAAAAGGTGTGTTGAAGGGGGGGAGATGAAACGCGCAAAGGCGCTGTTTGCCTATTCGATTTTCTATCTTTTCGCGATCTTTGCCGTGCTGCTTGCCGATACCATTGCAATGCGTGTCGTCATGTCAGGCGGAAATTGAGGCATCACCTGCCTCGTGGCTGCATTGAATCCTGATGTTCTCGGATTGCTTGCTGGGTTGAGAATCGGCGATTGCTGAACGAAGTCCGCCCCGAACCTGCTCAAACCTCACGTTGGCACTGCGCAGAACCCCAGCACCAGCAGAATAACTACGCCAAGGCCGAGCATGAGAACGGTCTTTCCATCCATGACCTTCACCCTTCAACCCACCTTGGAGAATATCGAAGAAAGGCCGTTAGAGCTAGCCGGATCACCGGAGCCGTCCCCTCAGACAAAGGACGGCGACAAATCCCATGCAAGAGCGTATGTTGACCATGGTGCAGGTCGCGGTTTTGCGTGGCCAGTTACGCTGAACGGCAGCACCGTGAAATCGCGACCTTACCGGACCTAGTCTGGAGGAATGGTCATGGCAAGTTTTCACGTGATTGCAGGCGCCAGCGAGACGCTGGAGCACACCAGAATTCGAAAGATCGGCGTTTCCGACCTTTTCGACGCGCTCAAGCGTGGCGTCGACGATTTTATGGTCAAACCGTCGCATATCGTTTTCCTCTGCCTGATCTATCCGCTTGTCGGCGTCGTGCTCGCTGTCTGGACGTCGGGCAACAATGCGCTGCCGCTGTTGTTTCCGCTGGTGTCAGGTTTTGCGCTGATCGGCCCATTCGCGGCGATCGGCCTGTATGAGATCAGCCGGAGGCGGGAGGCCGGGCTCGATGCCTCGTGGGGTCACGCTTTCGAGGTCAGGAATTCTCCGGCGCTGCCGGCCATCGCGGCGGTCGGGATCATGCTGCTTGCGATCTTCATCGCCTGGCTTTTGACCGCGCAGATATTTTACCAGCAGGTGTTCGGCCCGGCGCCGCCGGAATCGCTCTCCAGCTTCATCAGTGAAATATTCGCCACCGGACGCGGCTGGACGCTGATCATCCTGGGCCACGCCATCGGCTTCGTCTTCGCCGCGGTCGTGTTGTGCACCACGGTTGTCGCGTTCCCGTTGTTGCTCGACCGCGACGTCGGCGCCTATGAAGCAATCCACACCTCGGTGCGCGTGGTCCTGGCGAACCCGATCGTGATGGCTGTGTGGGGCCTGATTGTCGCCGTCGCCCTGATCATAGGCTCGCTACCGGTGTTCGCCGGGTTGGCGGTCGTGCTGCCGATCCTCGGTCACGCCACCTGGCACGTCTATCGCAAAGTTGTGGAATCGCCGGCTTCCACCAAACCGGCGAGCTGAAAAATCCTGCCTTGCCGCACCGGCGAGCGCGCCCGGTACGGCAAGGCCTGAGCCTTTAGAGCGGTTCATCGTTTCACGGAAACGCCGAACCGCTCTATCTCTTTGTTGTTGCGCAATTCCGGACGGAAAACCGTTTCACACTTTTCCTGGAATTGCTCTAGTAAGCCGGGTAGCTAAAGCGGGCTTGCTGTGCGTCGCTGGTCAGGTTGCGGAAATCCTTGCCGCTGACATGCACGAGCGTCCTGTGGTCACCGCCCTCGAAATAGATGTCGGCGGCATTGCCGAGGCTTTCATCCAGAATCACCGGCACATCGTAGGCCGCGCCGATCGGCGGGATGGCGCCGGTGTCGCAATCCTCGAAGAGCGAAACCACCTCGTCTTCGGAGGCGAGTCCGATACGCTGGTCCATGACGTCCTGCAACGTGCCCAGCTCGATCCTGTGCGTGCTGGGCACCACGGCCAGCGCATAGCCACCGTCGTGGTGAACCACCACCGATTTGGCCATTATGCTGCCGGGCACATGCGCCGCTATGGCGGACTGCCTGCTTGTCGAAGTGCGGTGGTGCTCGACGGTGTCGTAGGAAATTCCTTTCTCGTCGATAAAGTCCTTCAGTCTGTTTGCGATCGTCATCTTGAGCCTCCCTCGCTGGAGTTCGCGACGCATATGGAAACGAGGGCAATCATTTTGCTTCTGTCGTTTCCCCTACCAAAAATGGTCCAGCTGTCGATTGTTTCAAGGCACACAGAAGCGGCCCGCAAATAGCGCTTCCTGCTCTTGACAGGAGACGCCGTCGACAAACCCTCTACCCGGATTGCACGTCAGGGCTCGGCCCCAAAAAACAGCGTCCGGGTGAGAAGCGTGTATTCTGATTCGAAGGCCATCATTGCCACGAACACCAGCACCAGTATCGGCGGCAATATGATCGCATATGTCAGCGCCAGCCGTTCCCAGGCCATATGCATGAAGACCGCGACGATCAGCCCAGCCTTGAGCATCATGAAGATCAGGATCAGCGACCATCTGAGATAGCCCTGAAGGCCGACATAATCGACCAGATAGGAGCAGGCGCTGAGGATGAACAGCCATGCCCAGACCACCAGATAGAGCTTGATCGGGTGCTCCTGATGAACCTCGGCAGGGGCGATGCCTGCTGCTGCCGCATCATGCGCTTGAGTTCCGTGCAGCGTATGTTGCCCCAGACCGTTTGCGGTTGCTTCAGCCATATCTGCCTCTCACCAAAGCCATGTCTGCCTCTCACCAAAGATAGAAGAATGCGAAAATGAACACCCAGACCAGGTCGACGAAATGCCAGTAGAGCCCCATGATCTCGACATGCTCGTAGCGGCCCCTGCGGCTGGTGAAGAAACCGGGCCGCCCGGTTTCGTAATCGCCGCGCCAGACCTTTCGCGCCACGATGATCAGGAAGATCACCCCGAACGTCACATGGGTGCCGTGAAAGCCGGTGATCATGAAGAAGGATGATCCGAACTGCGCCGCACCCCACGGATTGCCCCAGGGCCGTACCCCCTCGGAGATCAGCTTGGTCCATTCGAAGGCCTGCATGCCGACGAAAGTCGCGCCGAGTGCTGCGGTCAAAAGCATGAGGATCGCCGTCTTGCGGCGGTCGTGGCGATAGCCGAAATTCACCGCCATGGCCATCGTTCCGCTGCTCGAGATCAGCACGAAGGTCATGATGGCGATAAGGATCAGTGGAATATTCGAGCCGCCAATGTGAAGGGCAAAGACCTCGCTCGGATTGGGCCACGGCACTCGGGTAGACATGCGGGCGGTCATGTAGGAGAGCAGGAAGCAGCCGAAGACGAAGGTGTCGCTGAGCAGGAAGATCCACATCATGGCCTTGCCCCAGGACACGTTCTTGAACGCGCGCTGATCCGAGGACCAGTCGGCGGCGACGCCTTGCAAGCCCGCCGGCCGCGGCTGTGTTTGACCGATATGCGTCAGAGTCGTGTCTGCCATCCGCCCGGCCCTCCTAGGTCAGCAACTGTCGGCAAATCTCGATAAAAGTCGCGGCCCAGCCGGCCAGAAGCGCGAAGATGGCGAGCCAGACGAAAAGCAGGAAATGCCAGTACATGGCGCACAATTCGACGCTGAGGCGAAGCCGCTCCGGCGGCGTTCCGTTCCAGGCGCCGGCAGTTGTTCTGCTCAGTCCCACCAGCCCGCCCAGTATGTGCAGGCCATGCATCCCGGTTATCAGGTAGAAAAAACTGTTGGCTGGATTGGCGGTCAGCAAGTAGCCGTCGGCGGTCAGTTCCCGCCATGCCACAAGCTGTCCGATCAGGAAGACAAGCGCGGTGAGACCCGCCGTGACGAGGCCGAGCCTGACCGTGTCGATCTGGCCCCGGCGCGCAGCGACCGAGGCGCATTGCAGCGCGATGCTGCTCAGGACCAGCACGCCGGTGTTGAACCAGAGCACGCGCGGCAGCGGCAGCGCCTGCCAGTCCGACAGCGCCATGCGCATGAAATAAGCGCTGGTGAACAGCGCGAACAGGCAGCCGACGACAGCGAGGAAGACGCCAAGGCCGATCTTGGCGGTCGGCAGCGCCGAGCCCTCCATGCCGACAAGGTCCCCGATCACACCTTGCTCGAGCCATGGCTTGGCCATCAGCCGCTGATGGGAAAGCCACCATCCGGCAAAGCCGGCGATCACAGCCAAGAAGACCAGGATGACGCTCATGCCGGCTCCTTGGAGGTACCGAAGGTGCCCGGCATGTTTTGCGGGATAAAGTCCTCCTTGGCTCCCGGCACGCTGTAGTCATAGGCCCAGCGATAGACGATCGGCAGTTCCTTGCCGAAATTGCCATGGGCGGGCGGTGTTTGCGGCGTCTGCCATTCGAGTGTCGTGGCGCGCCACGGATTGCCGCCGGCCTCCCGGCCGTGGCGGATGCTCCAGATCAGATTGAACAGGAACACGACCTGGGCGAAGCCGACGAGGAACGCCATGATGCTGATGAACGCGTTCAGATCGTGGGCCGACTCGGTCATCACCGTCGTGGCGGTCAGTTCGTGGTAGCGGCGCGGCACGCCCATCAGGCCGATGTAGTGCATGGGAAAGAAAATCAGATAGGCACCGAGGAAGGTGACCCAGAAATGGAACTGGCCCATTGCCTCGTTCAGCATCCGGCCGGTGACCTTCGGGTACCAGTGATAGATCGCCCCGAAGATCACCATGATCGGGGCGACGCCCATGACCATGTGGAAATGGGCAACGACGAACATCGTGTCCGACAGCGGGACGTCGACGACGACGTTGCCGAGAAAAAGCCCGGTCAGCCCGCCATTGACGAAGGTGACGATGAAGGCCAGGGCAAAAAGCATCGGTACGGTGAGGTGGATGTCGCCGCGCCACAGCGTCAGCACCCAATTGTAGACCTTGATCGCAGTCGGGACGGCAATGATCAAAGTCGTGGTGGCGAAGAAGAAGCCGAAATAGGGATGCATGCCGCTGACATACATGTGGTGCGCCCAGACCACGAAGCTCAACGCGCCGATGCCGACGATGGCCCAGACCATCATGCGGTAGCCGAAGATGTTCTTGCGCGCATGGGTGCTGATCAGGTCGGATACGATGCCGAAGGCCGGGAGCGCCACGATGTAGACCTCGGGGTGGCCGAAGAACCAGAACAGATGCTGGAACAGGATCGGGCTGCCGCCGCCGTGCTGCAACTGTTCGCCCATCTCGACGATGGCCGGCATGAAGAAGCTGGTGCCGAGCGCACGGTCGAACAGCATCATCACGCAGGCGACAAACAGCGCCGGGAAGGCGAGCAGCGCCATGACCGTGGCGGTGAAGATACCCCAGACAGTCAACGGCAGGCGCATCAGCGTCATGCCGCGTGTGCGGGCCTGCAGCACCGTCACGACGTAGTTCAAGCCGCCCATGGTGAAGCCGATGATGAACAGGATCAGCGAGACGAGCATCAGGATGATACCCCAGTCCTGGCCGCCTGGTGTGCCGGTCATGATCGCCTGCGGCGGGTAGAGCGTCCAGCCGGCACCGGTCGGTCCGCCGGGCGCAAAGAAGCTCGACACCAAAACCAGCACGGCAAGCAGGTAAATCCAGTAGCTCAGCATGTTGACATAGGGAAAGACCATGTCCCGCGCGCCGACCATCAGTGGGATCAGGTAGTTGCCGAAGCCACCCAGGAAGAGTGCCGTGAGCAGATAGATCACCATGATCATGCCGTGCATTGTGATGAACTGGTAGTAGGCTTCGGGGCTGATGAAATCGAACGTGCCGGGGAAGCCGAGCTGCAGCCGCATCAACCAGGACAGCACCAGCGCCACCAGGCCGATTGCCGTGGCCGTCGCCGAATACTGAATGGCGATGACCTTGGCGTCCTGCGAGAAGACGTATTTTGTCCACCAGCTGTGCGGATGGTAGAGTTCCATCTCCGCGACTTCGGCCGGCGGTACCGCATCCGCAGGTGTGACATCGACCATAAGAACACTCCGTGCCCTTTTCGGCCAGACTCGACAGTTTCGAGTCCTGCCGCAATTTCAAACCACGTCGCCGTCTTTCCCGGCGTCTACTCTGCCGAGCCCACCTGCTGGGGGGCCGACAATTGCGCGAAAGTCTGCTGTTCGCCGAGCCACGCCAGATAGTCTTCCGGCGTGTCGACCATCACCACGCCATTCATCAACGGGTGCCCCTGGCCGCAAAGTTCGGCACACAGGACCTGAAAAGTTCCGGTCTTGGTCGGGGTGAACCAGAAATAGGTGACCGAGCCCGGGATCATGTCCATCTTGGCGCGGAATTCAGGGACATAGAAATCATGCAGCACGTCGATCGAGCGGAGCAGCATCTTGACCGGCTTACCGACCGGCAGATGCAGATCGGCGGCTTCGACGACGACATCGTCCTGGCCGTTGGCATCACTGGCGTTCACGCCCAAGGGATTTTCAGGGCTAACGTTGCGGGTGTCGGATGTGCCGAGCTTGCCGTCCTTGCCGGGCAGCCGGAAACTCCACTGCCATTGCTGGCCGACGACTTCGACCACTGTTGCGTCGCTTGGGACGCTGACGAACTGGTTCCAGACGAACAGGCCGGGAACCAGCATGGCCGTGACCCCGATTGCGGTGACGATCGTCAGCCACCATTCGAGCCGCTTGTTCTCGGGTTCGTATGCCGCCTGATTGCCTTCCCGATGACGGAAGCGGAAGACGCAATAGGCCATGAATAGGACGACGGCGGCGAAGACGACGCCGGTGATCCAGAAGGTAATGATGATGGTGTTGTCGATATAGTCCCAGTTCGAGGCAATCGGCGTCCACCACCACGGGCTCAGGAAGTGGAACAACACTGAGCCCACAACTACCAAAACGAGTACAAGCGCGATGGCCATATCCCGTTTCCCTCCCGGCATTCCAAGGGCGCGAATCCGTCCCAGGAAATGCCAAATGCATCATAGCTCGATTTCCGGTCGAAATTCTAGTGCGGTCTTCCGGTCAGCCGAAAACGCAATGGCGATGATGCGGAACAGTCCAAGAAGAAGAAGGCTGCAGCGAAGAAAAGGTGCCAAGGCGCCGAACAACACGGCATAGCGCCGAATTATGGAAGACCGCCCTCAACGCGGCCTTTTTCGTTGTCGCCTTAAAGCGACGTGCGTCCACTTGGACGCAGTGCACTCTGAACGAACTCTCACTATCTGCGCATCGTGCGTCCGAGAATCGATCCCGATTCTCGGGCCGATGCGATAAGCGACAGATTCTACGAAAGCTGGTCAGTCGGCCCGCGGGGAGGAGGCTGGTTCGGGATGGGACCGACGGGATCAGGCGATTGGTTTCCGCAGACCGGCTCCAGCTGTCCTGGCGGTTCGGGCTGCTGTCGAGGCGAGGCGAGGCCGATTTCGACCTTGCCGAGTTCAGCGAGGCGGTCGGCCAGATCGCCGGCACCTGCAACACCGAGTTGCCGTGATCGGATCAGCAACGCTCGCCTCAACCACTAAGCAATCCAGTGAGTTATTCCGGCGCAAACGTCTCGAACGCACCCGCGCAGCCAGCGGTGAGCCGGATCGGCATCGAGTCGCGGGTGCCACAAAAGTGAGACCGTGATTTCCGGCAAGGGAACCGGCAACGGGAAACAGTACATTCCATCGCGCAGGTTACCCGTATAGCGTTCGGGAACGCTGGCGATCAGGTCCGAGGCGCGCGCCAGAGCCAGAGCTTCCGAAAAACCGCCGACGACCGTCACGATCTCTCGTTTCAACCCTAATGGCTCAAAGGCATCGTCGATCGGCCCTCTGCCGAGCCCGCGACGGGAGATGAGGATGTGCCGGCCGGCTGCGTAACGGGCAGGGGTGATCGTCAGCTCGCACAATGGATGCCCCATCCGCACGACACCGACGAAACGATCACGGAACAGCGCTTGCGCACGCACCTCCGGCCCCGTGACCTTTCCGACGACGCCCGTTTCCAGGTCTACGCTGCCGTCGCGCATGGGCGTGCTCTCCTTGTCCGGCTTGAGCACAAAACGCAGCCGCACGCCCGGTGCCTGTTGGCCGACGCGCGCAATGAGATCCGGTCCAAAATTCTCGACAAAGCCCTCTCTGTTTCGAAGCGTGAAGGTTCGCACGAGCCGTTTCAGGTCGAGCGTCTCAACAGGACGCAGAACGGATTCGGCGTCCTCCACAAGCTGACCGACGCGTTCGCGGAGCTCGATGGCTCGGGGTGTGGGCACGAGGCCGCGTCCAGCCCTGACCAGCAGCGGATCGCCGGTCGTCTCACGCAATCGCGCAAGCGCCCGGCTCATCGCCGACGGGCTCAGCCGCAGTCTTTTGGCGGCGCGTGCCACGCTGCCTTCCGTCAGCAGCACATCAAGGGTGACAAGCAGATTGAGATCGGGATGCGACATGGCTGGACCCTAGCATGGTCTGCACGATCTGATATAGCGTCAAACGCAATGATTAAGTGCAAATGATGCGTCTTCCGCCATATCAAGCAAAGGACTACCTGTCTGCCAGCTCCGTTTCGGGAGTCGCCAGAAAAACGGGAGTTCACGTTGAAGCCGATCGATGCAGGGCGGGCAGTCGCTGGAAATCCAGAACGAGCAACTTCGGTTCGGTGGGCGCTCGCCAGCCTTTCGTTGTCGATGTTGCTGTCCTCACTCGGCGTCAGCATCGCCAACGTCGCCTTGCCGACCTTGGCGCAGGCGTTCAACGCCTCGTTCCAGGAAGTCCAGTGGATCGTGCTGGCTTATCTCCTCGCCATCACCACCCTGATCGTCAGCGTCGGACGGCTCGGGGACTTCATCGGTCGCCGGCGGCTGCTGCTGGCCGGCCTCTTCCTGTTCACGGTTGCCTCGGTCCTATCTGGTGTCGCGCCGACGCTGTGGCTGCTGATTGCCGCCCGGGCGGCCCAGGGCTTGGGGGCGGCCATCATGATGGCCCTCACCATGGCGTTTGTCGGTGAGACGGTGCCGAAGGCAAGGACCGGCAGCGCCATGGGGCTGCTCGGAACGATGTCGGCGATCGGCACTGCTCTCGGTCCATCGCTCGGCGGGCTTCTGATTGCCGGAGCCGGTTGGCGGGCGATCTTCCTCGTCAACGTGCCGCTGGGTTTGCTGGCCCTTGTTCTCGCCTATCGCTATTTGCCGGCTGATCACCGGGGGCTGAAGACGGATCGGGCCGGCTTCGACGTTGTCGGCACGCTGCTGCTTGCCTTGGCACTTGGCGCCTATGCACTCGCGATGACGATCGGGCGTGGCAGTTTTGGTCCGCTCAACATGGCTCTGTTGGTGGCAGCCGTTTTCGGAGCCGGCTCGTTTGTGCTTGTGGAGGCGAGAGTGGCGTCGCCTTTGATCCGATTGGCCGCGTTTCGCAACGCGATGCTGAGTGCCAGCCTCGCCATGAGCGCGCTCGTTGGGACGGTGATGATGGCGACGCTTGTGGTCGGGCCGTTCTATCTGTCTCGTGCGCTCGGGCTCGACGCGGCTCTCGTTGGCATCGTCATGTCGGTCGGTCCGCTTGTCGCCGCGCTGACCGGTGTGCCGGCTGGTCGCATAGCGGACCGTTTTGGCGCTGGACGCATGACCATCATTGGGCTCATCGCGATAGTGGCCGGTTGCTTCATTCTATCCGTGATGCCGGCAGTATCAGGCATCTCCGGCTACATCGCCCCGATCGCCGTCATCACATCAGGCTATGCGCTGTTCCAAACCGCCAACAACACCGCCGTCATGTCCGATATCCGCCCGGATCAGCGGGGCGTCATTTCCGGCTTGCTCAATTTGTCGCGCAATCTGGGGCTCATCACTGGCGCATCCGTTATGGGTGCAGTGTTCGCATTCGCCTCAGAGGCGATCGACATCACAACGGCGCGCCCCGAGGCCGTTGCCGACGGTATGCGGATGACGTTTGCGGTCGCGGCTATACTGATCGTCGTCGCGCTCGCCATCGCGGTTGGAAGCCGCGCTCTGGAGGCACGCCGTCCGCTGCCTGGAAGCGTGTCATGATGCGAACAGGCACCGTAGTCCGAACGCAACTCGGACGCTTTCGACAAGAAGCCGGTGCATGTTCGAACAGGGGCGTCAGATCAGCAGCAGGCCCTTCATGCTGGCATGACCCTTCTTGCCGATGATGATGTGATCGTGGACAGCGATGCCGAGCGGTTTGGCCGTCTCGATGACCAGTTTGGTCATCTCGATGTCGGCGCGCGACGGCGTGGGATCCCCTGACGGATGGTTGTGCGCCAGAATGATCGCCGTGGCGGAGAGTTCGAGCGCGCGCTTGACCACTTCGCGCGGATAGACCGGCGTGTGGTCGACGGTGCCGACCTGCTGCACCTCGTCGGCGATCAGCGCGTTCTTCTTGTCGAGAAACAGGATCCGGAACTGCTCGCGCTCCTCGAAGGCCATCACCGACCGGCAATATCCGAGAACCTGAGTCCAGGACGACAGGACCTCGCGGCCTTTGATCTCGCTACGCGCCGCACGTTGGGCCGTCGCGGCAACGATCTTGAGATCGAGCGCCACGGCCGGACCGATACCGCTAATCTCCTCAAGCCGCGCAACCGGCGCGCCAAGCACCTCGGCCAGCGTGCCGAAGTGCGCCAGCAGCGCCTTGGCGACGGGCTTGGTGTCGGCGCGTGGGATCAGGCGAAAGAGCAAGAGTTCCAGCAGTTCATAGTCGGGGAGAGCGTCGGAACCCGAAGCCGCGAACCGTTGGCGCAAGCGGTCACGATGACCGAGATAATGCGGCTTTTCTACTGACGTGTCGACCGACGTGGTTTTCGCGGGCGATTTTATCGATCGCTCAGGAAAGAAGATTCGTTCGTCGTCGCTGGTTTTCCCCATAGGCCGCCCGCATTTTCTTGACCGAAAAGATCCGGCCCTCGCACAAACACTAGGCCGGCAGGCCGGGGCGGTCGAGGTTTTTTGGCGACAGCGTGAAAATTTCGCAGCCGGTTTCGGTGACGCCGATCGTGTGCTCGTACTGCGCCGACAGCGAGCGGTCGCGCGTCACCGCCGTCCAGCCATCCGACAGCACTTTCACGTGCGGCCGGCCGAGATTGATCATCGGCTCGACGGTGAAGATCATGCCCGGTCGCATCTCGACGCCCTCGCTGGCGTTGCCATAGTGCAGGATGTTCGGCGCATCGTGAAAGAGCTGGCCGACGCCGTGGCCGCAGAAATCGCGCACCACCGAACAGCGCTCGCCTTCGGCATAGGTTTGGATGGCGGCGCCGATGGCGCCGGTGCGGGCACCGGGCTTGATCGCGGCGATGCCGCGCATCAGGCATTCATGCGTGACCTCGAGCAGGCGCTCGGCGGCGCGCTTGATCGTGCCAACCGGATACATGCGCGACGAATCGCCATGCCAGCCGTCGAGGATGTAAGTGACATCGATGTTGACGATGTCGCCGTCCTTTAACGGCTTGCTGTCGGGAATGCCATGGCAGACGACGTGGTTGATCGAGGTGCAGGATGACTTCGTGTAGCCGCGATAGTTGAGCGTCGCCGGCAATGCGCCGTGATCCATGCCGAACTTGAAGACGAAGCGGTCGATGGTTTCGGTGGTGACGCCCGGCGCGACAATCGACACCAGTTCGTCGAGGCAGCGCGCGGTGAGATCGCAGGCCTTGCGCATGCCGGCAAAGCCCTCTTCGCCGTAGAGGCGGATCTGGCCGGTGTTTCTGAGTGGTGCCGTGGCGGCGTCGAGATAGGTGACCATTGTGTCCGTCTTGCCGGAAGAAAGGGCTTCTGATGAGCCCGCGCGAAAAGTCTCTCAGATTTGGCACCGGACGGCGCAAGGTTCAAGGACGAACTGCCAGCGATGGGCTCAAGCCGGCGATATTCATGTCTTGCGGCTTCATCTTGTGCCTGTCCGGCCTGTGCCGGAGTGTTCGTCCGCACTGACGACATATTTCTGAGCAAGAAGTGGGGAACCCGTTCTGGAGAGACACGAATGGACAGATTGCAATTCGAGGTGCCGGTGCGCATCACGACCGCGCCTGGCCTGCCGGTCGAGGAAATCTACAGCGTCGAACAGGCGCTGGATTTCCTGCAAGGCTGGCCGGTTCGCCGGCAGGGCCCGGTCTATCAGGCCGCGTTCAATGCCTGCTTTGGCGCCACGGTCGACCTGGTCGAGACCGAGGATGCTTGCCGGGCGTTCATGGCGTTCTGCCGGGTAAGCCGCCTCCTGGCCAGGGACATGCTGGTTCCGCGCAAGCGCGGAGGCGAGGCGAGGAGGCTGCGGGCTTAACGCCCGAGCCAGGCAGTGCCAGCGAACTGCTTAATGCATCCCACACTTCCATGCGTTCGAAGAGCGGCAAATCTGCCCCAGAGCGGCATGCCCTTCGGTGATGCTGTGCCAGCCAGTTACGAATCGGCTATGGCTTCGGCATGCAGGAAACGTCTCTCTACATCCCGGTGAAGCGGTTTCTTGAAGGCCTGGAATTCACCGTCAAAGGCGAAGTTGGCGGCTGCGATGTCGTGGGACTGCGTGACGGCGAGCCGCCCGTGGTCGTTATCTGCGAATTGAAATTGCAGTTCAACCTCGAACTCATACTTCAAGGTGTCGATCGTGCTGCGTCATGCGATGAGGTCTGGCTCGCGGCGCGAATGTCGGCCCGCGGCAAAGGCCGCGAGCATGATCGCCGGTTCCGCGCACTTTGCCGGCGGCTCGGGTTCGGGCTTCTGGGGGTTGGTTCCGCCGGCAACGTCGAATTGCTGCTCAGCCCGGCCGCCTTGCCGCCCCGGCGCGACCCGAGACGAAGATCGCGCCTGCTGGACGAGCATCTTCGCCGGCGCGGCGACCCTGTCGTCGGCCGCGGCTCGCGTGCGCCGATAATGACCGCTTACCGGCAGGATGCGCTGGCCTGTGCCGCTGCGATGGTCGACGGGCCGAAGCGCCCGCGCGACCTGAAAACCATTTCACCACGCGCTGCCAAGATCCTGCTTCACAATGTCTATGGCTGGTTCGCCAGGGCCGAGCGCGGCGTCTATGCGGTTACGGACGTTGGCCGTGCTGCGTTGCAGCGCTGGCCCCAACCGGCTCCATGACGAGGCGGCGCCGAGTCGTTTGAGCGACTTGCCGCGGCAGGGGAGACAACAAACCTCTCCCGGACCTGGCAACGATCAGTGTCGGCGGGCTGTATCGGTTTGTCGCTAGCCGTGGAAGGCATTATTGCATAAGGCGAAACGTGACAGCCTCTTCCGAGTTGCGCATCTGCCTTGTGCACACCCGTTGATGCCGCGACGACAAGGTGGGTTGCGTCGAAACTCAAACGCGGCAATGGGCACCGTCGCCGGCGAGATATCGCAACTGCGATCGTCCGAGGCAAGATTGTTCAAACAAATGTCTCCGCCCGCCAGAGCGCAAAATCGAGCAGATGCGGCAGCAGGAGACAGTGATTGCAGCAGCTAGAAACAACAAATTGATATTTGCGTTACCAAGCGCGTCGAACGGATCGGTACGCCTAGGAACAAAAAAGGAATATTTTCGTAGTTCATCAAGACTGTCTACGGATTGTTTCCGCGAATTCGACATTGGCAGGAGCGCGCACTTTTTGCGCTGAATTCCGGCCTGCGGCACTCGATGCAATACCAAAAATCTCAAAAATTCTATCAGAGGGGTGTTGGTATGTGATTTGAAGCTAATATACGCCGTCGAGTAGGCAGGCACCGCGGGGCGCTAAGAAAAAAAGGATTATTAATG
>NZ_JAMYLP010000046.1:0-42330 GCF_040318085.1 Mesorhizobium sp. M1322 | reverse complement strand
GGCGCTCGGTGGAAGAGCTCGTTCGCGAGAAGGACACGCTGCTGCGCGAACTCCAGCATCGGGTGAAGAACAACCTCCAGATGATCACGGCGTTGGCTTGCATGGGCGCGAATGCCGGTCCCGCCGCAGCGGCCAGCAGGAAGCTCCTCCGCGATATCGGGGCTTCACCAGACTTGCGTCTCCATGGGGCTCTCGCTCGCCAAGTAGTTAGCGGCGAGGCCGTGGCGGCAACACTGTCCAGAATAAACGCCAGGCGCCCCCAAACGATTGGTTGCCATGTCGCATTCAGCGCCATTGCTGGGAGCATCCCGGCTGCGGCAAGAATGCCGGAAGGGCTTTCCGTAAACCGCGGCAGCCATCCCACTGGTTCTGTTTCGAGCACCGTGCCGAAGGCGAGTTTTTTCTGTAGACGGCAATTGTCCGCTATGTCACCGTTTCGCCGTGTCAGAATCCCGCTCGTCGCGTCTGAGGAACTCGGTGGTGACCGTGCCGAGTCTGTTTTCCAGCCAATCAGCCATCGCCTCTTCTTCGCGCAGGTTCTCTTTGCACGCGCTTTGGGTTTCGGAATCGCCGACCTCGCCGGCTGCGGCAATGAGCATTTTATAGCTGGCGATTTCCATATGCTCGAACGTGTAGCTGGCCAGCGATCCTTTCATCACCTCGTCGCCTGCAAAAATGCCGCTGATGTTCTGTCCGAAGGCGATTAGCTTACCGCCGGCATCCTTCAGCGTCGAAGATCCGTCGCCAATCCGGTCGAGGCATTGTTCGAGACGTTTTGCCTGTTGTCTCGTTTCTTCGAGATGCGTGTTCATCCGGTCGCAAATCTCGGGATAGTTTTCCAGACGCTCGATTTGGCCGCTCAAAATGGTCTCGGCCTGTTCTTCCATGGCGTGAGCGTCGCGCAGCCACTGCACCAGACGTTCCTTGGGCTCTGTCATGTCCGTCTCCGTTGGTCAGCATAGTTTTGCTGCCATCGCAACGTCGCCGCAGACCGTTAGTTCCGTCGAGTGGATCGTGCCAAACACGATAATGAGCGCGCAATGATCCGGGCCGGCCGGCCGTTCTAGAGACTGCAGGAGAAGCCTTAAAGCTTCGGCCTTAGATCGCGGCGCAAGAGACGCGCTTCTCTCAGGATCGAGGCACGATCGACGCCGATGAGCGATGCAATGTCGCCTTACCTTTGGGCAGGATTCCGATGGTCGCTCCCAAGCGTCAGCGCCCATTGTGCGTGGCTGGCGGTCTCACATTGTACCGACTTGCATAGATGTTAGCCAGCTGGAAGCGTCTTCGCAGCCGTGAATGCCCTAGCCATCGAACTCGCCAAAGCTACGGGAACGGAATCGTCAGCAGGTTTCTCGACAAAAGTCCCGGCCTTGAAGGCCTCACATCGGCCCTCGATGTCCGTGGCGCTATAAATTATCAAAGGGGATATTGCGGGCCACGAGTTCTTCAGCAACCGAAGAGCTGACGCAGTCGCGCAAGAGCACGTCCAGGATAGGCGTGGGCGATCGCGAGCTGCGCCTCTCTCGGCGCGTCCAGCCGTCTCTAGCATGCAATCGACCATCGCTTGAAAGCTAGGCTCCATCGCCTCCTGACAGTTGAAGCTGGGCGAAATCGCGGGCGAACCAAGTATCGCGTAGGGGTGCCGGCACATCGCTCATTACCCGAACTCACCCCCAGGCGATTACTCGTGCAGAGGCAACTCAAAATTTGCGGCTCAAGTACGACGAGCCTGCCAGTCCGAACCGCCTCTCGAGATCGACAGCCTTGGAGATGCCGATCCGGCGTCCCGTCAAGATGGAACTGGCTCTCGCCTCTGGCGGCTGCTTGAACTGGAACGGAAGCTCGTCCAATGGCAGCCCGTCATAAGATGCATCGACAGCAAGCGCCTGGCAAAGGCGACCGGGTCCCGAACAAAGAAATCGAAGGTCATCAACGCCCCGATTGGCCCGCATCAGGTCGAGCTTTGATTGCGGTTCGATTGCGCGCACAAGGACAGCACTACCGGGAAGGCAGACGGCATTCAGGCACCAATGCAGACCATAGGAGCGATAGACGTATGCGCTCCCTGGGGCGCCGAACATTGCGCTGTTTCGCGAAGTCCGACCACAAAAACTATGTGAGGCGGGGTCATCGGCGCGATAGGCCTCCGTTTCGACGACGATCCCGCCCACGCCGTGCACAAGAAGCGTGGCGCCAATCATATCGCGAGCGACAACGCAGGCGTCCCGGGCAAAGAACTGGTGGTTCGTGATCAAAGCCTGCACCAGATCTCGACCGCGCCGAAACGTGGGGCGAACAAGAACATTCCCGCTCTGGGCGCAAAAGGCCAATCCACCAAGGCCAAACTCGCGATCATCAGCATCGCGGCGCTTCCTGCTGAACTCGGATAGGTCTGATCGCCTATGTATGAGGGTCGATTGGCTATTCAACAGCGCCTAGCCCAAGCGGTCGAAGTGATTGGAAGGTCGAAGTTCGCTGCCGGCGTAGAAAAGACAGAGCCGGAAGACCCTGCCTGCTGCCGCGTTTGCGATGCCGCGATGCGTTAGTGGCCCGTAGAAAATCCTCGTGCGCTGCTCGGGAGCAATACCACGAAGGAACGTGACAGGCTCTGCGACCGTTGAAAACTTTTGATCGAGCCATATCATGCCATCGACCTCGATACGAGAAATGGCCTACGATCCCGACAGCAGAATCCTCTCGGTATGGTTCGTCGCCAGCGGCAAACGATATGAGTTTGAGGACGTGCCGCCGGATACCTTTGCCGCGTTCAAAGCCGCCTTTGCCAAGGGCCGCTACTTCAACGAGCACATCCGAAATCACTTCCGGTATCGTCAGGTTGCGGCCGGCAACGACGCGGGATGACGGCAAGCTGTTGAGACATTCCAACTGCCGGTTGGTGGACGCAGCTCAGCCGGCGCGTAGGATTTTCTTACGATCCCCGCCCGCCCTGTGCAAACGACTGATAGCCCGCCGTGCCGAAAGGTGCGGCGGGCTTTTTTGTTGTCTGGGGGGAACACGATCTGGCGACAATCGTTCGGGCGCCAACAAAAGCGCCGTACAAGATCGAGGTACAACAATGCGGGAAAGGCAAGGCTTAACCGATAAAGAAAAATACGACCGACAGGAGCGCACGTCGGATGCTGCGCGGGCATTAACAGACATTGAGCGCGTCGCACGAGACGCAAAGACGGCTCGGCTGCGGGAGCAACGACTTAAAGCCGAGACTGCTCTCCCTGCTGCATCGGCACCGAAACCGAAGAGGAATTCGAAGACCAAGAAGTCGTAGATGGCACGCTGCACCTGCGCCCTACAATCAGCCGCGGTCCTCTCCGCAGGCCGCGTGAATCGACGGCCGATGTGCAAAGGTCGAGCGTGGAATGCTGTGCGATTTGGGGTGCGGGATTTTAGGCGCTTGATTACTGCTCAGCGTATCGTCTGCGGCAATGCGATCCAACAGCTTACGGGTGCCAGTATTAGGCGGCGGGTATCGTTTATCGTCTGGCGAAGATCATCGATATCTGCTCGCGCGCGACCCTCATTCAATCGAGCCGCTTCTATTCAAAATTGTCCCATATGGATAGCATTGTGAATGCTCCTAAGAGTCCGGCGGCTTCAGCCGGCTTTTCAGTAGCCGAGCTTCCCGAAGCAGTGATGCCCGATCGGTGCCGATCAACTCGATCAGCTCGCGCGCTTGAGCTTCAGTTATTCCGGCTTCCTTGGCGAGGAACTGCGCCTGGAAATCCGTCATTCGGTCGCGGTCGGACTTTTCTTCCTCGCCCATGGTGAGCCTTTTGCACTTGGATTGAACCGGAACGCCGGCGGGAGGGCTTTGTTGCGATCAATGGCGAAAACTTTCCAGGCATATTTCGCTTTCTCTGGAACACATGCTTGAGATGAATGTTCGGGAAGTGCAGCAATCTTGTTCCCTCCCAACGATGGGCTGCAGATCGGAGATGCACCGATCGGCCCGCGTCCTTTCCTCGTGGGGCGCGGGCTTTATTGTTCGCACTGAACACCAGGCGCATGCGTTTCGCCGGCATGAAGGCAACTGCTCAGCGAAATGGCCGCTTTTGCAGATCACGGTTGTTCTGGTTCCCCATGCCTCGCCGTCGCACTGCTTGTCTTTCAACGGTGATTGTCGTCGTTTCCCGGGCAGCATGGAACCGACGGGCGGAAACCTTCAGGCGCTATTTTCAAGACGCTACGCGCCGATCGGCGTAATGTGTTCTCATCGGCGATAGACAACGGGCATCGCTGGATGTGAGCGACCACCGCGCTTCCGCCCCAAATGGGAGCAAAGACATATGGTCAGCCTTAAGACTGCAAAGAGTGGCATTGCCTTTCCTAGTGACCTGACTTTGTTGAAGCAGGTCTTTGATCGTGTTCGCGTTGAGGAAGGTATTCCCGTCGGTAGCGAGCAGGCGGAGCGCCTGAGCGTGATCGCAATGGAACTTTTCTCAGATGGCGAATTTGACGAGGCAGTTCTTTACGAACGCCTTCGACTATATGCCCGATTGTAGCGCGGAAAGAAAAGCACATGACTTCCCACCATCAGGAAGTCCTGACGAGCCTTGTCGCTCGGTATGAAATCCTCGTGTCGATCCAAGACAGGATCGTTGAGCACGACCGGCGGTTCGGCCTGGCTTCCGAAGTGGACGAAGGCCTTTTAGAGCGGCTGTTCGACTCGCTGGGGAAGGCCCGCATCGCCGCGAGGTCGGCTAAAAGCCCGGTCTTCCGTTCACTGCACAGCTACTAGCGTCTGGTGTTCCGGCTCCGCATTGTTCACCCGCGACGTCGAGGTTCATCTTTGTTGGATGTCGGCGAGACGGCATTTACTCAAAAGGTTCGATCACCAGCGACAGGCTAAGCCTCAGAACCTTTCTGCCACTCTCGTCTCTGATATCCATGATGAGTTGCTGCCCATCGGGACCTTTCAGTTCGTCCTTTGCCAGCTCAGTCAATCCTTCGACGGCTGCATTGCGCGCTGCCTCAATCCCCTCGCATTCCAGACCCGTGTTGTCTTCCACGAGATGCTGGCTATCGCCGCTATCAAAGAAATATCTTGGCATATTGGCTTCCGTCATCAGAATGCCACGTCCGGGTGCTTCAGGTGCAGGTAAGTCGGATCGAAGTCCCCTGCCCGGACCAAACCCGGCCAATCGAGAGCACGCAACTTTGTACCTGACATGGCGATCAGCCCGTCACCTCGTAGCGCCTGAAGCGTGCGGTTCACGTGAACCGCGGACAAACCCACCGCATCACCAAATGCTGCCTGGGTGATCGGCAGATCCGCGACGTGGTCCTCAACGCGTCCAGCAAACCGCAACCGCACAATGAGTTCGCATAACATGTGGGCCGTACGAGCGTAGGCGTCCCGTCTCCCGACGTTGGTGACCCATTCCCGATAGATCGCAGCGTCAATCAGGGTCGATCGCCAGAACGCGGCTGCAACGCGCGGGCGCTGTTCGCAAATCGAGCGAAGAGCGCTGTGGCGGATTAAGCCCAATCTGCCCGGCGTCATGCTGGAGAAGCTGCAATCCATGACTGTGAGATGGATGCCGTGCAGATCCGGGAGATCGCCGGCGACAAAGAAGCTGGTGATCTGCCGCTTTCCCTCACCTGTGTGCTTGTATGAACATACTACGCCGTCCAAGACGACAAATGAGTTGGTTGGCCGATCGCCTTCTATGAGGATATCCCTGTTAGCCGGAACATCCTTCTCCTGAATCGTGAGGCCTCCTAAGGCTGCGGCGTCATCATCGCTGATATCAGCGATGCCACGCAGCTTGCGGATGAGCACGTCCGAGGAGAAAGCTGGACACAAGGACTTGGTTACCTCCGTGGGTGTTACCGGCCGAACTTGCATTCGCCTCAGATGTTCCACGCTGCTGATGCGGATAAGAGGTGGACACGCCCGAGATGAAGCTGCGCATCTGGCATCTGCGCGGCGATCGCGCTACTAGGCAGGCACCTCAACGCAACTAGCCTCGCGAGGCACGCCTGCCCTGCCTCCACAGCCTCCACCCGCCGACCAACATCAGCGCACCCCAAAGCAGGAAACCCAAATCCCAGTAGATCCATTGCTCCCGCGGGACGGTCTCGTTGACATGGTGGATGCCGAGGATCTGGTGATCCACCAGCCCTTCGACGAGGTTGAATAAGCCAAATCCGATGAGCATTGTGCCGACCAGCATCTTTCCCGACCACCAAAGCTGCGATTGATGCGCGGCGCGCCAGAGCAGGAGCAGCCCAAGCACAACGAACAGATAGGTGGCGGCGTGGAACAGACCATCGAGGAGCGTGTTGAATCGTAGGTTTTCGACGCTCTCTGCGGGATAGCCGGCGCTGGTTACCATGTGGTGCCACTGGAGCAGCTGATGAAAGACGATGCCGTCGAAAAAGCCGCCCAAACCAAGGCCAAACAGAATGCCTGCGAGCGTGGGAAACTGGCGGGGCTTCGCATCTAGGCTTGGCACAAGTTATTTCCTCCTCGGGCGAACAAGCGCAACGCCGACGACCAACTTTCGTTGCCGCGGCCGAGCGGAACCCGTTCCGTTCACTCTGGCTAATGTAGGCCGATCGCCGAGAATCGAATAAGAACACGAACAGGGCAAGGCCGCATTCGCCTTGCTGGCGGAGCCAGGCACGCAAAAGTATGTCGGTTCGGCCTTCATCACCCTGGGCCGCGACATGCGTGACCGACTATGGAAACGTGTCCAGGAACACGCCGATCCACCCCCCAAAGAGTTGAAGAAGCGGCCGGTTCCGTGCTGGGTATCAGCGACGAATAGGAGCCAAGGACGGAGTATTGGCGGGCTGAAAGGTGTGGTGGCTCTACATACGTCCTTGGCCCATGCACTTCACGTGTTCGGCGGCCGCTGCCGATGGCGCTCGGCTTCGGCCGTATGCCATTCTCGGTCCATGGAGCCTTCCTCAGCCTTGTGGAAGTACTGAGAGCATGCAAGCCAGCCTTTGAGCGGTCTTAGCAATGCAACACACGCGCCAACGGTGAGGGGTAAGGTTGTGATCACATGCATCCAATAGGACGGCTCATACGTGAGCTGAAACCATAGCGCGAAAGCCATCGCCGGGAATGCCACAATCGACATGGAAAAGAAGGCCGGGCCATCAGCCGGATCGGCGAACGAGAAATCCAATCCGCATACATCGCAATTCTGCGCCAGCTTGAGATAGCTGCTGAACAGATGCCCCTGTTGGCAGCGTGGGCAACGCCCCTTGATACCGGTTAGGACGGGGTTGGTCGTTTCATTGTAGTAGGTAGGCATCCTGCAAAACCACATCGTCCCGGCATTAGTTCCGAGGCAGGTTGCGTCCTTGTAGGATTTCGGCGACGAGGAGTAACGGTTTGCTCGCGCCAATGTCGCGTAGATAGCGCAAGCTTGAGGGAGCTACAGAACCCCTAGGTCCGCTCGCCGAACTCTGCCCCGTTTCCAGGCGTCGGGCGACGATCGTCGGGTGGAATCTGGATGACCTCCGCGTCAATGCGGCCAAACTCCCGGCCGATTTGAAATGCCGCATACAGCGCGCCAAGACCGATTAGGAATCGAAGCATTTGAGATCTCCTTCGGCGGTAGAACTACACGGTCGGCAGTTAGTTCCACAGGGGTGGAACCACAACGTTCAACATTCGTTGCGACTGACTGCGGGCGAAGGAGGACGCAACAGATGGCGGACAAGAGGACGAGCGACACGAGCCGAGTTAAGAAGGGTGCAGAACTCGAAGGTGAGCACCTGGCGGAGGTAACAGACGTAACGCCCAAACAGGCGCGGGCACTGCTTCGCAAGCACGGCGCAAACTGGCAGCGGCTGAAGGACGAAGCTGAAGTGAAGAAAGACGAATAGTCGGGTTGTCGATCTCCGGCCGGCGCGAGCGCCAGCTTTGCCGTGGAAGTGTGGGCGACCTGTGAAGTGTACGCCTTTTGAGACCAGTCGTGACTCAAATAGGCCGGCCCGGCAGTGATCATTGCACGCCTCGACCTTGGCGTGTTGTCGGCGGCGATCGGCCGGAGCGAGCGCATGATCTCCCGACGTACCCGTCCGGCATCCAGCATGCAGTCGACGATCGCATGACAGCCTGGCTCCATGTCTCTTGGCGCGATGTGTTTTCGCTCGCTTTAACAAATGAGCATGCACTCTGGTCCGACAGGCTTATGAAATTGGTGCCGTGGTGTCAGCGCACGTCGTGCTCCTGCCCAGCAAGGAGGAGCACATGAGAAAGCCACTAGCACTGATTGTTGAGGACGAGCCGATGATCGTCGTTGACATCGAGGCGTCCCTTAAACGGGCTGGCTTTGCGGTAGCCTCAGAGCCGAGTTGCGTTCGTGCAAGACAAATTTTGGCCCTGGTTGAGCCGGACGTCGTTATACTGGACGTGCTCTTGCAGGACGGCGTCAGCTCTTCGGTTGCTGAAGAACTCGTGGCCCGCAACATCCCCTTTGTCATTTATAGTGCCACGGACATCGAGGGCCGAGGTGAGGCCTTCAAGGCCGGAACTTTTGTCGAGAAACCTGCCGACGATTCCGTGCTCGTAGCTTTGGCGAGTTCGATGGCCAGGGCATCCGTGGCTGGCGAACACGCTTCCATCTGGATAAAATCTAGGCAAGTCGGTACAGTGTGAGATCGCCAGCCACGCACAATGGGCGCTGACGCTTGTGAGCGACCATCGGACTCCTGCCCCAAACGTAAGGCATTGTCTGATGGCAGAAGATTGCCGCATGCCCGAGCCTGCCGCGGGTGCACCGTCCCCGATGGCAAGTCCCGGCTAAAGCTGCAGATAGCAAGGTGACGCGTGATGCTGTGTGCCCCGTCGCCACATCCTGCGTTACGGTCAGCCGCCAGCAGTCTATTCTGGTCGACCAAGTCCTTTCTTTGTAGCGAGTTTTTGCTTTTCTTTCAGCAGCCGAACGATCGCGTCGACGGGCGGCGCAAGGGCTGCTGGCGACTTGCTGTTCGAGCGCCACAAGTATTCAAAGAAGGTTCTCAGTATGCGCATTGTCGTTACCTCCTGGACCACCAAACTTGGCTTGGGCGTTGTTGTTCCTGAACGGCAGGCTAAGCGCCGCTGTCCGAAGGCAAACTCATCCGTGGCAAGCAGGCACGGCTGCAGTCTGGACGGGATAGAAATCCTGGAACTCGTCCTCCAGAACTCAGCCGTGATCGCTCTCGGTTACAGACGCTCGTCCGTTCTTCCGACCTGGCATTCGGGGAGACGGTAGGCGGCTTGGCTGAAATCGAGCGAGGGCGGGTTCTGGCGGTGGGCTTGTATTCCGTGCGGGAACCTGGCCGAGCCAATGCGTTCGGGTCGTGCAGCACTTGCCCTAGTGCTGATCGGACTGCACCCTCTGATCAGGCCGCGTCCTTCCCATCCCCTCGGGCGCCGGTTTCATATTTCGTTCGGTGGCCAGTGGAGCGGCGCGGCTGAAGGCGCGGCGGGCCTTCCTTGTTTCCGTGTGGAACTTCGGCGCGGGCTGAAAGTTTTATTTGTGCAGCTGCGACATGGATGACTCCTGATGGGCCCGCGTCCTTTTTTCCCGAAGGGCGCGGGCTTTCTTTCGTGCACGGAACACCGGGGCGGGTTGCACGTTTCGCCGGTATCCAGCGAAATGGCCGCTTGCGCGCTGCCTCAATCCCTCGCATTCCAGGCCCGTGTAGGCGTGAGGCACTACTGAGGGGCGTTGCGGTTTGTTCGGTTACGTCCATGACGTCCAGGCACAGAGGATTGCCGATCGGGCCAAGGAACAAACAGCACCCACTTTGGTTAAAGCTGCGCGTGCCACCAGACACGCGTTTCTCACATTCGGAGACGACGATGGCTATGAAAAATGAATCGCAGAGCAAGGCCAAGGGCCTCGAAGATCTTTTCCACGACGGACTGAAGGACGTCTACTACGCTGAGCGCAAAATCCTGGCTGCGCTGAAGAAGATGGCCAAGGGTGCCGAATCTGACCAACTGACCGCCGCATTCGAAAAGCACCGCGACGAGACGGAGGCTCAGATCGAACGGCTGCAGCAGGTCTTCGAGATTTTCGGCAAACGGGCACAAGGAAAGACATGTCCCGCGATCGACGGCATCATTGAGGAAGGGCAGGAGATACTTGAGGAATTCAAGGAAGCTCCAGCTCTAGACGCTGGTCTTGTGGCGGCGGCGCAAGCGGTCGAACACTATGAGATCGCCCGCTACGGCACCCTGATCACCTGGGCCGGACTGCTCGGCCTAAAGGATGCCGTGCCGCTGCTCGAGGAGACGCTCGAAGAGGAAAGGGCGACTGACGAAGCGCTGACGCAGCTTGGTGAGACCAGCGTCAACGAGAGGGCGATGCAGGAAGCTGCCTAGGTAAATCGGCGCTTCGCAAGCAGGATCAATGAGCACGTCATCCTGAACAATAGAGAGAACGCGCCTCCGGACGACGGCGGCGCGCCCTTGTCATAGGCTGCACCCAGCTGGGTCTTGCCTCGCGACCTTGAACCGCGCGGACAGGGCTCAGGAATCGAACTCCAATCGAGTGTGACCAGGCTGTTCGTGCCAAATGACCTGTCGAAGATCACGCCGATCCACTGCCTGGCCGCAGGTTGGGCAGGAATAGAAATGCTCGCCCTCATGCTTCACGGCTTCGCCGTGTCGCGTGCCCGTGATCGGCGGCCCCAGGTCGGAGAGTTTCGTCATTGCCGGTCAACTTCGGCTCGGATGAAAGGTTCCTCCACTCCCGGCTGCACCCGGCCCTCATTTTTGTGATCAGCAGACTTAGGTCCACCTTTTCAGGGACCGAAGCCCAATCAAGGAACGTTTGAGTCCGTCTGAGGTTTTGAGCCTGGCGCGAAGACGATGCCGTTCAGCGAAACAGAACTCACGCAAAGCTAAGTCCCAGCAATGTCCCTCTCTCAAAGGCTTTCCTCGGTTGGTCTGACCTTCCAATGCCCGCAATGCAATTTCACCTTCATCAAGAACGGCAGCTGGTTCGGGGCGTTTCCCATTACAGGTGCGACGAATGTGGGCGCGAGATCCGGATTACCTATCCTGACAAGATTGCGATCTTCCATAAGCACGCGCACTTGGCCACGAGCCCGCCGGCGGCTGCGGAACCACGTTCCGTTCACTCTGGCCAATATAAGCCCGCCGCCTAGACTCTCTTAGGTGCGTAAAATTGTAAGTACCGGCTGTGCCTGTGATTAACGGATTCATCCTTGATCAGCCCAGTCCGCTTGAGTCTGCTTGCGAGGAATTATCCCGGTCCACGTCCCGCGAGGCTAATCATTGACGCCGCTATTGATCCGAGGATTTCGATAGCCGCATCCGGCCCACCACTGAGCGATCGGGGCACTAGGTTATAGTCGTATGCCTGGTCGATCGCGATCGTGCCAAACGACAGGGCAACGCCGGCCAGCACACAAGTGAGCGGGATGAACCAGAGTCCCGCACGCAGTCTGGAAAACCGCTGAAGCAAGCTCACAGGTGGCCCTCATTTGAGTGGAACTGATGCTCCAACGGGACGAGACGTGTCAAATGTCTGATCTCGATACACGAACATCGCGCTTGCTCTTATCAGCCATTTGGTCCTCCTCGTGGCTAATGTAAGTCGGTCGCCTAGAGTCGAATAAGTGCGTAAAGTTGTAAGTATCGGCGTCGGCCGGCTCGAGTTCATTCCACCGATGGAGCCCAAGCTGGTAACCAAGCCACCCGGTGGCGAGACTGGATTCACGAGATCAAGCTCGACGGCTACCGCTCCCAGGTCGTCATCAACAGTCCTGAGGATATTCGCGTCTTCACCAAAACCGGCGCGGACTGGACGAGCAATATGAGGGCTGGTCGAAGCCGCGCGGGAGCTCGAGGTCGAGAACGCGATCATCGACGGCGAGGCTGTCGTCACCAATGCGGCCGGGCTGCCGGATTTCGGCGCGCTCCACGGCCGTCCACAGCGATCCTTATGCCATGTATCTCGGCGCCTTCGACATCCTGCATCTGAACGGCCACGATCTGCGTGACATCGGCTGCAAGGGGCGCCGCGAAATCCTCTTCGGCATCATCAAGCCGAACAGCCGGATGCAGTTTAGCGACGAGATGCCCGGCGATGGCAACGCGGTGTTCTACCTAGCCGATCAGGCAGGACTTGAGGGAATCGTCTCGAAGCGCCGCGGCAGCAAGTACCGCAGCGGCCCGACGATCAACTGGCTTAAGACCAAGAGCTTCACGGTCGATGAATTCGAATTGCTAGGCGTTGAGCGTGAGCGGGGCAAAGCGGCATTCGCCTTGCTGGCCGAACCCGGCACGCGGAACTATGTGGGTTCTGCCGTCATCACGTTGGGCCATGATATGCGGGAACGACTGTGGAAGCGTGTCCAGGAACACGCCGGGCCGCCGCCCAAGGCCATGAAGAAGCGGCCGGCGACGCAATGGGTCGGGCCAGGGGTGAAGCTGCGCGTCAAGCATCTCCGCGGCGACCACAGCCACATACGCCATGCATCGCTGCTCGGTTTGAGTGACGAGGAGTAGGTTGGCTCACCTCCCGACTGTCCTACTGATCACTTCGGGTGGGTAGCAACAAAACCGTCCGGCCCGCGTTTTGCAGGTCAGGAGGTTGGAGATGGCCGACGACAGGGAGAAAGTGTTTGAGCGGATCAGAGCGAAAGCTAAGGGCGGGCCGACGCTCACCGACACGGTGAATGCCATTCGGAAACGGCCGCCGACGAATAACGAGGCGACTGGCTTCAAGGCGAAACGCCACGACGGCCAGGTGAAGGACGAACGCGAGCATTTCCAGATATGCCCCGTCTGCGGGCAGGAAATGGATATGCGCGACCTTGGCGAGGCGCTTTACCACGCCATGCCGAGCCACAAGCCTTTGAAGTACCCTGACTAGCGGGCTGAGCCCGCGTTCTGCGACTAGGAAACGATTAGTCTGGCCAAAGCTCCTGCTTGCGTTCTTCAAAGCCGAGCACGCGTTTGTTATCGGTCCACCGTGCGACCTCGCCCTCCATCCCATCCGGGTCCTTGAAGGTCACCAGACGGACCGCGCCGAAATCTGTATCGGTCCCATTCGAAGCGCCCGCCTTCACTAGACGTCGCCTGACTTCCTGCAAGCGCTCTTCATTGTCTACCTTCAGCGCGAGATGATCTATATGACCTCTCTTCCCCATCTGCATCGACCCGTCTTCATACCCCGTGGGTTCCGGCATTTGGAACGGATGAAGGGCAAAGTCACCTCCAACGTCGATAAGTGAGTGACGAAGAGTGCCGCCACCGGGACCGGGCTCGGATAGATCGAACCTCGTTTCCGCGTCGAAGATTTCTTCATAGAAGCGAATGAAACGGTCCATGTCGCGTGTGAACAAAGTGAGATGGTGCGCGCCAACGGTAACAGGCATACCGAACCTCCTTCCCGATAATATGAAGAGCATACCATTTCGCATTGAACCGGGCGACCTAGAGCCGCGATACATTACTGAACGCGAATGGCCGATTTGATGCCGCAAGCGTTTGTTCGATGCATCGGGACTGGATTTCCGCGTTCCACCCAGCTGTGACCAGCGAAATAGACTTGGTGCCCGCAATTCACAGCTAGGATTTTTCTTGTGAAATGGGCCTGATGACTAGTTCAGCTTCCCTGCACGCATCATCGCGCGGGCGATCACGAGCTGCGCCTCGACCTTGGCGTTTTCCTTTTGGGTCATGTTGTCGGCAGCGATCAGGCGCATAAGCCCCTTCCGTCTTCAGCGACCGCACCATCCGCACGACAACCGGATCGAAAGGGATTTTTTCGGCGCGGCTGTAATTAACGGTGAAGAAGGCGGCACGGTGGTTGCAGATGGCAATCGCGCGGACATATCGGATTTGGCCGCCCTTTGTGCCGGAATAGCTGGCCCATCTCGTGGTTGCGCGCCGATAGGTCAGCTTCCAGCCGTCCTTCTCGTCCTCGACCATGCGATGCCGATCTCGGTCCGAAAACTGGCCTTGCCCAGTCGCGCACCCCACACGGCCAAGAAGGCGTCGTTTTTGCCCTGAAAAGCCGCACCCTGGTCCGAATGCTGCGTCAGAACAAAGCTTGGGGGAACGTGGAAAGTGAAGCCATACTGCTTGATGCCGAGCGGCTGCCACGCTTGGCCAAGCGCAAGCGTGGCAAAAAAAGGGGTTAATACGAGGCTCAGCAGTAAACGGGCCATGGCGTTCACCAAGCTCCGCGTTATCCCCGCCACCAGGCAAGTCGGGGAGAAAGAAACGCTATGACGTCGTTTTGGAAGACGCTGCGGACCCTGGCAAACGATCGCGAACGGCTTCCTCGGTTTTGTTTGCAGTCCGTTTCACGACTTTGCCGACCTTATCTACCAACGTGTCGCCATGTCCACTCGAGGCTTGTCGGTCGGCCTCTTCCTTGACCGCTTCGTAGGCCTCAGCGGCGACTTGCTTCGCTTGCTCGAGGCCTTGTTCGAAAACCTCCTCGGCACTGTCGCGAAGTTTGTCGCGATAGCCGCCAAGCTGCTCGTCCTCTGTGGACGTGTGGGGCAGCATCACGCCGATAGCCGTGCCAACGGCTAGGCCGACTGCGGCTATCGCCAGCGGTTCGCGCTGGAAAAGGTCCTGCGCCGACTGCCGCACCCGTACCGTCATATCACTGGTGCTTGAACCGAGCCGCTCGGCAGTTCTTGTCAGACCCTCCTTGGCGCCAGACGCAGCATTGACTGCCGCTTCGGCCGCGCCGCTTGCAGCTGACGAAACCGAGCCGGCGGCATCGGAAAGCATTGTGCCCATGCCGGACCCTTCAACGGATTCATCACCATTCGAGCGCTGCCAACTGTCGCCGCCCCCGCCCCCGCTCTGCTCAGAGAACTTGCGATAAACAGGATCCCTCCCTGTCTGAGAGGCCCCGGCGGCTGAGCTAGTTGCTAACGTGCCGCTGCCGAGCATCAGCCAAGCCAAGCCGGCCCCAACCAACGTTAGCGGCAACGGGTTGTCTCTGACCTGCACCTTGAGATTGTCAAGCATGGCGGATCCGTCGCCGCCGGCAAACATTCCGGTGAACTCGTCTATCAATTGACCGGGTGTCATCTTGCTGCGGATCGAGTCCGCGGTGTCTGCGACTTTCGCACGTGCGATGTCGGCATCTCGTTCGAGTTCGGCTGCAGATTTCTCGCTCATCGTATTTGTTCCTTGATCACGCGCGCGTCGCGCTTGAGTTGGTCTTGAGTGCGATCGGGCGTCAATTCCGATGGCGCCATGGTCGCCGTGCCGGAGCGCAAGAGAATGACGCCCAGAACCGCCACGACGAGCCCGACCAGCAGGGAGGACCATCCCGCCCCCAACCCGGCTTTCGCCAAAGCAATCACCAGTGCTTGCAAAAGTATTATGAGGCCGGCGAGGAGGCATATCGCGCCGCCCAAAATCTCGACTGCCCCTGCGCCGGCTTTGCTAGCTTTCTCTGACATCTCAGTCCGAAGAAGCATGGCTTCGGTCTGAAGCAGAGTGGTGACTTGCTGTGCCAGATCGCTGACAAGCGTTGCGAGGCTGCGACTGTCCTGACCGTTGCTCATGGGTTCAGCTCCAGGCTTGCGTCGGCCCAGTCGTTTTTATTGGAGCCGGATTCATCGGGGCTGGTTGCGGAAGCACCACCGGTTTGCGAGCCGGCTCGCGTGTCGGCTGGGCCGGTCGGTGGCGAGCTCTTGATAAACCGGCCCAGCGCCAAGCCAGCCAAAACCGACCCGGCTATTAGCGCGCCTGAATTCTCGCGGCCAAACGACTGGATCTCGCCGAGAACTTCTTCGAACGGTTTGTCCTTCAATGACGACGAAAGGCGATCAAGTCCGCCCGCGGCATCAAGGACAAACTTCGAAGCTGTCCGTTGATCGCTATTGGCCAGATGCTCACTCGCGGCGCGCAACGCGCCGCCAAAGGCTTTCAGGTTAGCGCTGAGATCTCGCTGCGTTCCCTCCGCCTTGTCGAACAACGCCTGCTTCGTTTCCGATGCGTAGTCGGTGGCCTTCCGGGTGAGTTCCTCGCGAGCATCGTGTAGCGCCTCGCGAGCGCTCCGCGTTTCCTGCTCGATTCGTTCGGACACTTCGCTTTTTGCCGTCCGGAAATCAGCCGTCTTGCGGCCTTGATCGTCTTCGCCCTGCATAGTGTATCTCCTAATGGAGTCCGAGGAAGGAGAGGATCGCGAGCACGACGACGACGAGGCCGATGAGATAAATGACACTGTTCATGCGCAATCTCCTCCACTGCGCCTCCAACTTGCCTGCGGCCATCATGTTCCCTTTCGCCGATATTTTTCTCCAGCAGGCGAAACACCGCTGTATCCGAGCCCGCCTCAATCCGGCACCATGCCAGGTCCAGCGTGCCGTGATGCTCTTTCGTTATGAGGCCTGCCGAGGTCTCACCGTACTTTGCAGCGAAGTCATACGGCGCGGTCTGCCCTCCGATAACGGTGCGACTCCATGCCAACCAGGCGGGAGCGAACTCACCGCACCGTGCGTCTTCGACGCCCCAGGATAGCGAATGCTTCCGCGCCTAACATGGCGGCCGTCGCTTCAGCTTGTATCGAGTTGCCAAGTGGCTGGGATAGCTCGGCGAGACGCAGAACCTTTCGCAGATTAGCTTATCCGGTACGCCGTCCAAATATTGCAGCACCAGCGCCCGCGGCTTTCCATCACTCAAGCGAGGCATTTCCCACCTCCATTTGGGAAAACCAACGTCGGGCGGGATCATCAAGTTGCTTCGCCTTATTGAAAAACGCGCATCTTGGAGCGGACGCCAAGTGTCGAACCTGGCTCAGCGACGTGGAACGCCGTCATCTCTAGGAGCATTTCCGCGAAAATGTCGGGCTTGTTGCCTCCTGTTGGAGCGCCGCGCCCGCCGGTTTGCTCAGATAGCTAAATAGCGATAAATCCCGAAGACGCTGGGGCGCCGCGCCTTTATGCGTCGCGTCCAGCTTTCAATCAGCTCAAGTTCGGACTCTTCGGAACGAGTCGCTCACATGGCTGTTGATGGGCGCTAGGAGCAATTTCATGGCCCAGAACGTGACTTCTTCCAACTCCGTTAGTCTTGCTGCCAGGGCGCCAACGCGGCGTGCATCATCGGCAAAAATTCCACCATTCCGATCCGTTCAACTCGCCAAGTTAGTCGACAAGGTACCCACGGGCGAGAGGTGGATCCATGAGATAAAATACGACGGCTATCGTACGCTTGTTGCCATTGGGGGCGGGGCGGCGAAGGCATACACAAGGTCCGGGCTTGATTGGTCTCACCGCTTTGCGCCCTTGCTTCAGGAGGCTGCTACTCTTGTTGTTCGCTCCGCGCTGATCGATGGCGAGGCAGTGGTTGTCGACGAAGAGGGGCGATCCAGTTTCCAGAAATTGCAAACGGCACTCAAGGGTGATCCAGGCGCGATCGTGTATTACGGGTTTGATTTGCTTTCGCTTGATGGCGAGGATCTTACCAGCCTTCCTTTGATCGAACGCAAGGAGAAGCTGCGCTCAATTCTGCCGTTAGCATCCAGGCACATCCACTATTCCGACCACATCCGTGGAAGCGGCGAGCAGTTGCTCAACAAGTTCTGCGCCGCCGGGCTTGAAGGCGTAATTTCCAAGAAGGCGGACGAACCCTATGTAGGCTCCCGTGCCGGTGACTGGCTGAAAATCAAATGCATCAAGCGACAGGAATTCGTCATCGTAGGGTGGACCCCGTCCGACAAGGCGCGTGAATTGCGCTCCTTGCTGCTTGGGGTCAACGAAGACGGTAAACTGCGCTACTCGGGGAAGGTCGGTACGGGTTTCAACGACCGCGAGATGGCCAGCCTCCTTAATTTGATGAGACCGCTGGAAGTGATGGTGGCGACGGTCCAAGCACCCCGTGCGGCTGTCCGCGGCGCCCACTGGCTGAAGCCGCGCCTGGTCGCAGAGATCGCATATACGGAGATGACCGATGAGGGCGTGTTGCGCCATCCCACCTATTTGGGGTTGCGGGAGGATAAGCGGGCCGAGGCCGTTGTGATGGAGACAGAAAACCCCGTCCAAGAGGCTTCGGCGCCCGCGTCTAACAGCATCAAAATAAGCAACCGGGAGCGTGTGATCTATCCTGAATCGGGGATCACCAAAGGCCAACTCGCCGACTATTATGCAGCGATAGCGCCGGCGATGCTGCCTTGGGTTGGCAGTCGCCCGATTAGCCTGGTCCGTTGCCCGCAGGGTCGCGCAAAGAAGTGCTTCTTTCAAAAGCACGACGCAGGCAGCTTCGGCACGCACGTTCATCATGTCGCCATCCAGGAAAAGGACGGGCACGAAGAGCCTTATCTGTTTATCGACGATGCCGACGGGTTGCTGACCTGCGTCCAGATGGGCACGATTGAATTCCATGGCTGGGGCGCGCGCATCGAGGACGTCGAAAAGGCCGATCGCCTTGTCTTCGACCTCGATCCGGACGAAGGCCTCGACTTCGAGGCGGTCCGTAGTGCTGCCTTCCAGTTCCACGATATCCTGAACCAGATCGGCCTGGCCACATTCCCAATGGTCACGGGCGGCAAGGGGGTCCATGTGATCGCGCCGCTTACGCCGAAGGCCGAATGGCCAGAAGTGAAAGATTTCGCGCGCCGGCTCGCCATGGCGGTGGCCCAGATCGATCCAGCCAATTTCACGGCCGCCCTTCCCAAGGCGCAGCGCAAGGGCCGCATCTTCATCGATTATCTGCGTAATCAGCGGGGGGCGACTGCGGTCATGCCCTACGGCGTTCGCGCACGCCCCGAGGCACCGCTCGCGGCACCCATCACCTGGAAGGAGATGGAGACGATCGACAGGCCGTCACATTGGCATGTTGGCGACGCGGCCGAATTGGTGAAACGCGCTGGCTCGAAAGCGCTTGCCAACTGGGGGCGCGCCGATCAAGTCCTCCCGGATCTCTGAAGCGATGAAGATCGCGACCTACAACGTCAACGGCGTGAATGGCCGCCTGCCGGTCCTGCTTCGCTGGCTAGAAGAAGCTCGGCCGGACATAGTATGCCTGCAGGAGCTGAAAGCGACGCAGGAGAATTTTCCGATAGCAGCGATTCAGGGGGCGGGCTATGGCGCGATCTGGCACGGCCAAAAGAGTTGGAACGGCGTTGCCATACTGGCGCGTGGGATTGAGCCTCAAGAGACCCGTCGGGGGCTTCCTGGTGATCCCGACGACCTGCACAGCCGATACATTGAAGCTGCCGTCAAAGGAATCCTGATTGGCTGTCTTTACCTGCCCAACGGCAACCCGGCGCCCGGTCTCAAGTTCGAATACAAGCTGCGCTGGTTTGAACGCATCACTGCCCATGCGGCCGAACTACTTGCCTCTGGAGCGCCGGTGGTCCTGGCCGGCGACTACAACGTCATGCCGACCGAGCTCGACGTTTACAAACCCGAGCGCTGGCTTGACGATGCACTTTTTCGTCCAGAGGTCCGCGAAGCCTTTCGGCACCTGGTTGCCCAAGGTTGGACCGACGCATTGCGCCAACTCCATCCGGGCGAAAGGATTTACACTTTCTGGGACTATTTCAGGAACGCCTACGCCCGCGATGCAGGCCTTAGGATCGATCACCTCCTGCTCAGCCCCTCAATCGCTGGACGATTGCGCGGCGCCAAAGTAGATCGTCATGTCCGCGGTTGGGAAAAGACCAGTGACCACGCCCCAACCTGGATCGATCTTGGCAAAAAGACAAAGCCCCACATTGGCGGGCTGTAGGATGGGCGACCTTGTAGTTCGCCCAGCCGATCACATTGCTTCTTCGCAGGGCCCCGATCTTATGAGGAAGATCGGCAGCCCAATGTTGCGCTTTCAAGATCCTCGCCTTTCGGATCAGTGATGAGCGGTCTATGCCGATTGTGTCGACCAGGTCGCGTGCTTGCGCCTCCGTGATGCCTGTCTCGCGTGCGAGGAAACGGACCAGGAATTCCTCTTCCTCTTGCACCGCCCACGATTTCGTCGTCTTTCATCGAGCTCGGACAGAGGGACTCGCTGGCCCCTGACGTTGGGTTATCAATCCGCGTCCTCATCCTCATCCTTGACACGCAAGCCGGCTTCCTCTGCCGCGGCGAGAAAAGAGCGCCGCGCACCTTCCACGAGTTCGGCTGTCGCAAGCCGGCTTGTGCAGGCCTGAAGTGCTGCCCGATATCTCGGCCCATGCTCGTCAGGCCATTGTTCCATCAAGAAGACGGCGGCCTCAGACACGCTGACCAGCGTGCGAAATTCGCCGACGTTTGTCGTCTCAACGGTGACCGGACTTTTGAAAAAAGGATCGTGCATGAGGCATTCCGTCGCGTTGCCAGGCCGAACGAGGGAGCGGTGATTTTGTTCCGGCCAACGCGACGTGCCGAAACGGAGGGCATGCTATTTCCGCCCGTCGATTATGAGAGACTCCCATCGGCAGGAAACGAGGCGGAGTTTGGGGAGGCGACCTAAACGCGGTATTCCGGCGAGGCCGATCGTCATCAACTATCCAAGGCACGTTTCAGTTTGCCGCCATGGCGCGCGGCTCCGTGGAGAAGGTTGGATCCTGGTTCCTCTCCCTCTACCACCTTTCCCCACACTGCTTTGACGCCGTTGGGGAAGGCATTCTCGCCCAGGAGTGCCGTTAGACGCCCGGCGATCTCGACCTCGATTCCGCCGATCCTTGATGGATCGCGAATGACGTCGGTACGGTTTGGCGAAGCAATCATCCTCACTTTACTTTAATTTTTCGCCACTCGGCTCGCGGGGTATGATCAGCGGCGGCTGCGCTGTGTCCGACCCGATCGGTTTCTCGATCGGCGGCGGGGAAACATCGATGGGGGGATTCGCAGGCAGCCGAGGGGAAGCCTCCCATGCCGCGTTGAGGCCAACGGAAAGGAGCACCAGGACAACGGCTCCCACGGCAGCAGCAATCCCCCAAGGGCCGAGCAGGGCCAACAGGAAGGACAGGAGATTTGGGAAGGACGTCGGCGGCAGGCTGGGTTGTTCGGGTGCGTCCTCCTGAACAGATTCGACTTGGCCGAAATCCGACGCGCTCATTTGGAGAACGCTTCCGTCTTACGGTCAAGGACAGCTTCGCTCCCGTGGCCGGCCGCGCTCGACGTAGAGAAAAAAGGCTGATTGCCATAGGCGGGAAGCTCGTCAACTGTTGCACGCCCGGAAGGTTTGCCTGTGGCGGCCTGGCCCAGTAGCATCTCGGCAGCTGCGCGACCAAGAAGCATGAACCCAGCGGCGATCACCAGGCTGGGAAGCGATGCGATCAGATTTGCGACAGGGGACGTCAGCGCCTCCGGCTGGGTCACGAAGACGCCTCCGGTCCAAAAGTTTCCAGCTGCGAGATAGCCATAGATTGACCCGAGGAGTGCGATTGCGGCGAAAATGGAGCCCAGCACCACGAGATAGAAGAATGCCCTACGCTGTGCCTGTATCGCCAAGCCAATGGTCAGAGCCAGGATGGCGAGAGTGGTTCTCGTGGGCCTGTATAGTTCTCCCGTCGGCAACTGAACAAATGTGCCGACGGACACCCCGCCATCGCCGAAGCTGAGCACGACCGCCGCGACGATCACCAGGCCGAGTACGATCATGCTTACGGCCCATAGCGGCGAGTCCGTTCTTACGCGAAGCAACAGCTTGTTCAGCGGCACCGCGGCGAATGACAATGCCAGGTCGACCGCCTGGCCGGGCGTAAACCCTACAGTGATGTTGATGCCAGTGTCGGCAAGACCAAAGTTGAGTCTGCCGAACGGAAGGGCCGAGATGGCAAGGATGAGGCCGAGGGCGGCGAGTACCGGCAAGCGCGAAAGCCGCATAGCGCCGATCAGGACGAAGACGGCCGCACGCGCCACATCCGGAACGATCGCCATCATCACGTCGTTCGACCCGGGCCTACCGATCAAAGCCGGCGAAAGCACCAGCGCCAGGGCCAACACGAGCGTGAAGACAACGAAAGGGTTGGCGGGCCGGCGGCCGAAACCACCGCCAAAGCGAAGCAGGCGCAGCCCGGACGCAGGGTCACGCGCGAGGCGCAGCAACAGAACCACCAGCGGAACCATCCACACACCGCCTGGCGTCGAGGCAGGCAGGATCGTGACGGCCAGCAGGAATGGCAGCAGCCCGATCAAGATCGGCCGGTCGGCCGCATGCCCCATGCGCAGGCCGAGGCATAGCGCCACCGGCAAGGCGAGATAGGCAAGCGAGGTCCACGTCGAACCACCGAGCCAGAAAAGCACCTGCAGTGCCCAGATAAGCGCTCCGTTCAAAGAATCGATTGCGGAGAAACCTTCGGCGCCAAGCTTGCTGAGCGCTCCGATGTTCAACAGGTTGGCAGTCGAGAGCCAGTTGTGCAGCGACGCCGGCAAGATGGCGATCGCCCACAACGCTAAGGTCACCCACAACGGCGCTGCATACCACGGCCCTTCGGTCGAGCGGCGACGTTTTTCCGCAAAGTCCCCCCCACTGACGGTCGACGCCGGATAGATCCTCATCGTCAGGCGGCAAAGGACGTAGGAGGCGAGGAAGAGCGAAACCACCGCCGCGATCTGTGCAAGCAGTTGCGGGCTGGACTGCGAAACCAGGCCTGGCAGCCTCGGGAGGGTCTCTTGCAAGACTGTCTCCTCGTTGGATCCAAGAGACAAAACGATCAGGCCCACAACAGCGTTCGTAAGAAAGGCGACGACCGCGCCACTGAGGATGGCCTTTAGGAGAATACCGATCCAGACGGGCCTGAAGCTCCCGGCCGAGACCGGCTTCAAGAATCTCAGGAAATAGGCGCCCAGGCGAATTTCAAGACGGGGATTCCTCAGAAGCCAGAACCAAACGATCGCGCCAGCGATTGTTCCCAGGCCCAAATATGCGATAGCCGGCGTAGAGGCAAACGTGCGGTAATATAGGAAAGAGACAAGCAAGGCGGATACCGACGACCCGAATATAAATGTAATCCGCTCTAGCTTTCTACGCCATCCATCCGAGAATTGCAAATCGGCGAGAAGAGAGCACGAAAACGTGTAGAATGATGTTTGAACTAGATCAATATAGGTGCTTGAGATAAATTCGGAAATAACAACCTCAACAATCTCAAATGCTATATAGCACTGCCATATTACGCACAACGTATATACTAGTATCTTCACCTTCTCAACGTTTTTCGTTGCACATAACGAGAGCCCAATTGACGCGAGTAATCCGGAAGAAAAAACGTAAAATGAATCAAAAGACCTATCTATCGACACTGGCATCAATGAAAAAGAAACAGCAATCGAAGTAGAAACTACGATCGGATAGTATTTTGAAAAATATTCTGTTAAATGATTCTTGTTAATTGGAGAGATCAGTATGATAGATGCAACAACGATTGCCGGTATAGCAGAGTAAACTACAAAAAAAACGACAGACTCGTACTCAGATGATCCATAAGGTGCAATTGATGAAACAACTATATATTCTATTGCATATGTGATGACTGCGAGAATTACAGAAAGGAGACAAATAACGACCCATCTTAAACCGCTTCTATTCATTCTTATATTATAAATGTATTCTAGTGATACGTATATTCCAATTGCCGCCCCCGGCAAGCAAAGCGCCATCAAATACGATATTGCATTCTCGTCACCGCTTCTTGAGAGATCAAAAATCGCTCCTGCCCACGAGTAAGCCACTCTCAGCGCCCAGGGCGCGAACGCCGCCGCGACGAGCGCGGCCACGCCAAAGCCCAGCAGCGAAAGGCGCATTGCCGGCGTAAGACGCTCCGGCGCTGGAAGGTGGACGGCAAGCTCCGTATCGGCCACCTCGCCGCTCTCGAGAAAGGTCAGAAACAGGCGCTCTTCGACCAGCGCACGCGAGGCGGGATCGGCGTCCGACCGCAACACGCGCATTTGTGAAAGCAATTTCTCGAGAGAGGTCGACGGCCGATGGACCTCAAGGCCGAATGCGTCCGGTGATCTGACCAGGCACAGATTGGCAAAGACGGCCAGTTCGGTGCGCAAGGTCTTCCACCTGCCCGGCTGTTGCTCAGTCTCGCGCTGGAAGCAGCGGGCAAGATCGGAGCGGAACCAGTCCGGCATGCGCCCTGCCCGAAACCAGGGCAACCGCGCAAGCCGGGCGAGCCGGGCAGCACTCAGTGCATGCCCCGTCACGTGCTTCCACAGCGCAGGTGTGAATTGGGGATCGAGCTTGGGAAACAGGGCAAGCGCCGCCAGCGCGGCTCCGGCCCGCAACACGAAGTCGTCCGGTTGATAGGGATCGTCAGGCGGGTCAAACTCGTCCTCCTCGGCCTCGCCGATGCGCGCGCAGGCATAGGCGGTGACGCGTCGCGCCAGCCGCTCACGAAACGCGTTGTCCGGCGGCGGGATGTCGCTTGCGAATTCGGCGCGATCGAGCTCCAGCAGCAATGGATCATAGTTGGGTGTGGCATGTGCCATGACCCCGCGGTCGACCGCCTGCGGGCGCCGGTTGCCGACAACGGCCTCGACCGCGCTCTCCAGGCCGGCGTTAGAATTCTCGGCGGAGCCCAGGCTGATGACGGCAAAGCCGGCCTGCTGCAAGGCTCGCTCGGCCGGTCCCCAGCGATCGGGCGGGGACGGCGTCATCAGGATCGGCGGTTCACGAAAGGCAGGAAGGGCGCGCGGTGCTTGCCGCTGCTGGCGGTCGGCCACCTGATGATCGACCCACGGCAATTCTTCCGGCTCGCCGAAGAAGGGCTTGCCGAGCCGCAGTTTGTTGAGCTCATACGGCTCGAAGAAACCCCGGCCGGTGCCAACGATCACCACGCGCGCGCCCGGATGACGGCGCGCAAGAGCCGCAAGCGAGACCACCGGCTGGCCGCCGAAGCGCCGCCCTACGGCTTCAAGCACGTCGGGGAATATCCGGAATTCGTACCGCAGAAGATCGGCACCGCCATCGCGCAGCCGCTTTGCCAAAGCGTCGGCCAGCGCCGGCAGATGGTCGTCCCGGCCGATGCGCTCGACCAGCATGAGGCAGTCGGGAGCACGCGACTCCAGGCCCATTTCCAGTGTCGGGTAGCCGAAAGCCTCGATCGACGCTTCGACGCTGCGGCGGACATCGAGGCGGTGGCCGGCGACGCGCACCGGCCGGCGCAGCAGGCGGCCGGCCCGCCGCACCACTGCTGTGGGAAACAGGATCTCGCTGGCTTCGGGCGTCATCGTCGCGGCGACCAAGCCGTCCTTCCTGTCGCGCGCAAGCCGCTCTTCGCGACGATTGCTGACGTAGCTCCACCAAAGCGCGGCAAAGCAGGCCACCACGAGGACGGCGAAGAGACGATGCAGGATGTCGCGCATAAAAAGTTCGGCCAGCCATGGCCAGAACGTGGCCTGCGATGGCCCCGGCTGCGGGATGGTCGGAGGCGTCGGCGTGATTTCAACGGCAGCATGCGGCACCGCAAAAACGACGTACCCCACGCCGAGCACCATGACGGTGGTCAACACAGCGGCAAGCCATATGCGAAGACGCGCTTCGTTGAACCGCTTCTGCCACGGCATTTTCAAAGCCTTCTTGTCGGATTGCCGCGGACCCACCTCCACTCGCCCCCAGAAGGCGGCGATGGCGGCACGCCCCGCCAGTTGCGCTTCACCATTGATGGTGAGCAGCGGCATCATCACATCGGCGGCGTCGGCGGCGTTTCGGAAATATGCGCCGCGGTCGGCCAACGCCGCCAGCGCAACCCCGAGCCTTGTCATCCGGTCGACACCAAGCACCATGCCTGGAATCTTGGCCAGTTCCGACAGCAAAGCCTCGATCCGGCCGCCGCGACCGCCAAGCCTGTCCCAGTACCCCTGCAGCGGGTGGGATTCCGGCGTGGCGGTTTCGCGCGGGTCGGTCATCGCGTTGCGGACAATGACGGGAATATTTCGAGCGCCTTGCCGAGATCGTCGGCCGTCTTCACCAGCACGCCAAGCAGAGCCTTGATCAGTTCGGGTTGCGGCTTGCTGCCGCTGTCCATGGCCGTGCGGAACTCGGCAGCAGTAATCGGCGAGACATGGACGGCGCGCGCCAGAGCAATGTATTCGGCGGTGCCAGGCGCGCGCGACGAGCCTTTGATGCGCTTGGCCACCTGATCGCCGACAGCGAAAGCCGCGCTGGCCAAGTCATTCGCCTTGCCTTCATCGAGCTTGTCGATGGTCCTCAGATGTTCGAAGACGATCTTCTTGAGCTGCGCCTCTCCGGGCATCGCGATCTCGTGGAACACGCAGCGCCGGAGAAAGGCGTCGGGCAAATTGTTTTCGGCATTCGTGGTGGCGACGACGACGGGCCGCGAGCGGCGGCGCTCGGCATCGTCGTTGGCGGCATCCTTGGCGCCGATCTTCAATCCGAGCTCGTCTATCGTAAAGCGCATCGCCTCGAAGCTTTCGAGCAGATCGTTCGGCGTATCGCGCGGCGCCTTGTCGATTTCGTCGATCAGCACGACCGAAGACTGGGGTTTGTCGGGCGGACATTCCACGGGTTGAAAAAGGTCGCGCAGCAGCAAGGGGCCTGGCTCTCGCACCGCATCGCCGACAATAGCGGCGATGCGCGACGGCTCGGTGACCGGCTGGTCCGTGGCCGCGTCCAGCACCAGGGCACTGCTGCCGCAGGCGGTCGCGATGGCGCGTCCAAGCGCTTCGAAACGCAGGAGGCGCCGGAGCGGAATATCCTTGTCGTGGAAACGGGTCAGAAGGTCGAACTTGTAGAGCAGGTCGCGGCCGGTGGTCTGCGTGGTGACGGTGACGCGGATCGGCTCCTGGCCATCGCCGAACAGGCTGGAGGCGATGTGGTAGGCCGCACCGGTCTTGCCGACACCGGGCAGACCACTGAGCAGCAAGGGCTGTCCCAAAAGGACCGCGAGAGCCGCGGCTGTCGTCAAGCTGTCATCGGGCAGATATGGCCGTTTCTTGACACCCGTGGCGCGGCCACCGAAAGAGGCGCCGTCGAGCCTGTTTTTAAGAAGATGACCGTTAAGATCGAGGCCGAGCATGCTTGTCCCCAGTTCTATTTCAGAGCGTCGAGACGCTTCCAGATGGCGTTGAAGCGTAGCGTGCCGCCGGTGAATGGCGGCTCCATCGCGTTGCCGAGCGTGCCGGAGAAGTTGGCGGTGCGGAATTGCTGCGCGCACCAAGAGTTGAAGTCGGAGAATGAGATTTCGTCCAGTGGCTGGCCACAGACTTCGCAATGCATGCCTTCGGGCGACCCGCATTCGTTCTGGAACAGGGCGATGGTGCGCCGGGCCAGATCCTTGGCCTGTTTGAAGGCCTGGCGAGCCTCGCACGACGACGACACCTGGATCCGCAGAACCGCGACAAGAGGGTTTTCCCGCTGGTACGAAATACCGCCCTGCGGGGTCAGTTCCTGCTTTGCCCAGCCGGCGATTTCCAGCATCAACTGCCGCAGCATCGCGACTGCACCCTCCAGCCGCTCGCCGGTATCCTCATCGAACAGCCGGCACTCATCGACATCGAAAAGCAGCAGGCGCGGCCCGGCGCCGCTCGCAAGCCTGTCGGCGATGGACGGCTGGGCTGGACTCTCGCCGGGTGCCCGCGCCCCGATCTGCTTGGCAAGGGTCGTGAGCAGCCGGGGGCAGTCCGCTGCGCCATCCATATTCTGAATGGTGACCAATGGCGGATGCAAGGCAAAGGAGCTGTCGAAAAGCGGCTCGTCGCTATTTGTGCTCGCCTCCTGCAGCCGTTTGCACAGCGCGTCCGGACCGTCCCAACTCGTGGTGACGAAGACATAAAAATAACTGCGCGGGCGTTTGTTTCGAAAGCCGTCGAGATAAATCTGTACCGGCTCGGTCCGATCAAGCCGATGGATGACCTCCAAGGCATGCTGTCGGCAGTCATCCTCAACAAATGCCATGGCTTCCGGGACGAAAGACCAGAAACCGGTGGCAGACTGATTGACGTCGGGCTTTGGAATTGGCGCAACAGACAACAGACTTTGCGCGCCATCATTCGACAATGAGCGGTTGAGCACGCCGTAAATCTCGGCGTATTCGCCACCATCGTCCACGCGATAGACGGACGCGCCAGATATGCCAACCAATGGGTTCGGCCGCTCGGGCGTCGGCGGCCACACCTGGCTGGTGTAGAGAAAGACAAGTTTGCCCGCTGGCGGATCCGCGAGAGGGACAGTGCCGCCGATAGGCAGCAGCGGCGGAATATGTTCCTGGCCGATGGCCTTCTGCACCGTCTTCAGGGCCATTTCGCCAGCGAGAGGATAGCCCATGAAATTCACCTGCGGCGACCGATGCCCGGTGACACCGAGACGTATTCGTCTTGTGGCCTCTTCGAGAGGGTACCGCTTGATCAGATCTTTCGCGGCATCGACCCCGGCCACGGGCAAATAGCCGTCATCCCCTTCGTCCAGGCCGTCATTGTCGAGCGCCAAGAGCGCGATGTCGGAGAAGTCTCTCGATGCCGACGCGCCGGGGGGCGGCCATACCAGCCGCGCCGGGTAAAATTTCACAGCGGTTCCAGGCTCCAAGCTGGATGCAATCTCGAAACGGACAGAAAGCTTCAACAAAGGATGTGCCGGGACGACGCTATTTCCCCCGAAAGGACAAACCACATGCAGCGCGGTCATGACCAGGCGCGGCGTAATCAACAGGCCAGTCCCCGTCTCTTCGTCGCCGGCGGCAGTCCGGCGCCTGACAAACATGGTCAGGTCGACTATGGGATTACTTTTTGCCACCACGAACCGCCCCGACGCAGCCTATCGATTATGAGAACGATTGCCACCATGAGAATACCCTCAGAAATTCCCACTATCTGCACAACGATACTTTTCTTAATAAGGACTCATGGGGGCCAGCGCAGAGCATATACGTTGGAACCGACCTGTTCATTTCGCTTGAGGCGCCTGGACAAGACCATGGCCGACATCCTCTTGTCTGAACAGCGCCCCTAGACCCAGCGCCGTCCCTTTGATCTTGGCGATGACATTCGCGGCGCTGAACTGGTTGCTTTGGCTAAGTTGTTCGACCCACAGCGCGGCTATTCCGGCCACGTGCGGAGCGGCCATGCTGGTGCCGCTCATGGCGACAAGGCCGCCGCCGTTCCGGGCCGAGACTATTTCTTCCCCTGGAGCCGATACCGTCGCGCCTTCGTTGGAGAAGGGTGCGACGCGATATGTCTTGTCCTTGTTGCGGCCAAGTGCCGCCACGGACATGAACAGCTCACCAGTAGCCGGCGGCGCGACGATGATGGAATAGTCCGGCCGTTGGCTTTCATTGCCGGCGGCGGCCGTTACCACCGACCCGGCTATCAGACCGTCGTGGCCGACCATGCTGCGCGACAATTCGTCGAAGAGCCTTGTGTTGAGCCGGTAGCCCGCCAGCGCAAGCGACGTGGCCTGCGGCGCCTTGTAGCCGTATTCGGTCATCAACAATTGCTGGTAGCCGGGAAAATCCATGCCCAGCGACATCGAGACGACATGGGCGCCTTCGAGCTGTGCCCACTGGATCGCCTTAACGATCTGTTCGGACGAACCACCCCCTTTTCCCAGAACCTTGCCGATCAGCGCCCGCTTGACGCCTCTGGCAACACCGATCCGGCAATTGTCGACATCCCGGCCGAATATGGTGCCGGCGCAATGAGTCCCGTGCCCTTCGTCATCAGTCACATCCTGGAGGGAACCCCCGATAAAATTGCGGAGGACCAATTCGACACCGGCAAACGCCTTGTGATCCTTGTCTATGCCGGTATCCAGCACCGCCACCGTCACGCCGTCCCCGCTAAATGGGCTCGTCGAAGCGGCGACGGCTTCAATGCCCCAGCTAACGACGGGAGTGGCTTTCGGCGCGGGTTTGGCCGAAGGGAAGGCTCGAATGAGCGCGACCGGCATCCGCGGTGTGATCGACAGCACCGTCGGATCGGCGGAAATACGCTGGTGATCAGCGGCGCTCATTTCGTCCAGCTCGACTTCGATATCCTCGAAGCCGCGGGCGAACGGACGCACTCGCCTGGCCGAAACCAGCTGAGGATCCCGAGCTTGCGTGCTTTCGAGCACAGCCTCCAAACCACGCGGGGCGCGGCTGCGCAGCACCACCATTTCCAGCTTCATCTTCTTCATGCCATCCCCCTTGCCTTGCGGCTATGTTCGCCCTGAAAGCGCGTTCTAGATGCGCACGTCGCCCAGCACTCTGATCTCCGACGAAATGGACAGGCCGCCTTCGACATCTTCCTCGTTTGAAAACCCGTCGAAGTTGGCGAGGGAGCCAAAAGAGAGGCCGGAAAGCCCTTCGACGTGCTTGACGCTTCGCTGATAGATTTTGAAGGCGCCGAACGCCGCCTCCAGCTGACCAAGCTCCTTTTCCTGCTCGACCACATAGGCAGTGGCGGACGGGCGGCCGTCATCGGAGAGAAACGACACCACCTTCCAGAAGGCTTTCGGAACGAGTGCATCACGATACCGAAGGTCGGCGGCGCCGAAGACGGGCCCTGTGAACACAGAGCAGCGCTCGGCCCAGGCCCGTGCGTTCTTCAGGATGTAGTTCTCGAGTCCGAGCCAGGTCTTTTGGTTCACGATGTCCATCTGCGGCGCACAGTTGGTGAAGTGAAACGTATCCTCGTTGGCGACGAGAGCATTGTCGCCCCAGTTCGGATCCTCGCGCCTGACCAGGTGCCCTCTGTCAAGGCGATTGCCGGCATAAAGGTCTTCGCCGAGTTGCGCTTCGACCGGCAGGCGCCCGTCCAGCGACCATTTGTCATCCTCTCGTTCGATCGAGACGGAGCGGGCGCCTTCGATGTTGACGGCGGTCAACAGGGCCATGCGCCGCGACGCGGACATGACGACGGAAAAATTGCAATAATCGAGCCGGCCGCTGGCATCGCCGCCAACCGGCGTTACATCGCGGGAACGCTGGCCGTTTGGCTTGGGCAGGTCGACCGGAAAACCGGTCAGGAAAGTCCGATCGAAGCCGGCGCGGCCAGCAAAGGACTGAGGCGCCGAAATGCGCGGCCGAGCCGCGCGCTCGGCCACTGCACTCTCGCTGCGAATATGCGTTTCGAGAGCTGCCTCGGCCCCCGGCCCACGCAGGCGCCGCATATCGCGGAGCTGCGGTCGCCGATCCATCTTCACGGTTACAGGTTCAGTCGCAGACATGCGTTTTCTCCGATCGAAAAATGCCGCGCACGTCACACGGCGTTAAAAGAAATCTCCAAAGGCCTTCAGGTCGAGCAGTTGCTTGTCGCTGTCGACAGCACCGCGGATGCTGGCAAGATCGTGAGCGAGGTTCTGCCGCAATGTCTGCCCGCCAAAGTGCAGTCCGCCTATACCGTAGGGATTGCGCAAGCTGATGAGGGGAGCGCCCGAATTGCCGGCAAGGGTCGTTGCGTCATGGCTCAGAGCCCAGCGGAGCTGATCGCCGACCATTTCTCCCGGCTTGTTCACGATCTGGCCTGGACTAACATATTTGGTGCCGTACTCGTCGCCAAACAGCGCCCAGAAACGGTCCCATATCTCGGTCGAGACCTCGCCGGTGTCCGGGTCGATGGCAGCCGACAGGCTGGGCTTTGCCGGGTAGCCGACGGCAATAAATTTGGACCGCTCGGCCGATTCCATGAAAAGTGGACCCGAAGGTGCCGGCGCCGGCAGGCTGGCGCCGGCGGCGTTCGTCGTTTCCACTTCGAGGATTGCGATGTCCAGCTTGCCGATATCGGCGAACTGGCCGATCTGCCACGGTCCCGCCGTCAGCACGCTCTTGACTACGAACCGGCGGGTCTCGTCGATTGCCGCCTCGTCGAAGCAGATCGATACCGGGGCGCTGAGCAGAAACCGGTGCCGTCCGCCAGAGGACGGGACCGGCTCCGAAAACGCCTCGATGACGTGCCGGTTGGTCATCACAAGGCCCTTGGCGATCACTGTGCCGGTGCCGACATGCGAATGGCCGCCGGCCTCGTCGATGTCGATGCGGCCAACCGCGTCGATGAGCGGCTTGAGAACCTTTCTCGGTGGACCCAGATCACCTGCCCAGAACTCGAGCTGAGGATCCCTGGGATCGACCATCCCGGCCACGACCCGTAGAGCGGGACGGTCGGTTAGCCGCACGATCGCTTCCGCCGTCGCCCTTACGGCCCCGACCGATCCGGCATCGATAGTCTTGCCCTTCGCCCAAGCGTCGACGACCGCTTCGGCATGGGTCATGATCGCGCGGCCGGCGGCGCGGGCAGATTCGGTCGTGCCCGCACGCGCCCCGCGATTGCTCAGGACTTTCTCGATACGGTCGAGCACCTCCTTTTTTCCGGAACGGGCGAGCATCGTCTGCGCGGTGATGGGCGGCACCGCGCTTTGCGATGCCGAGCCCTTGCGCGGCTGCGAACCACCTGACGGCGTGCGTGGGCCGACGAAAGCGGTGAGCGGTCCCGATGGCCTCGGCAGCGTGGTGCGGTCGAGCAGCATGGCTGCCGCGCCAGCCGTGCCGATGGCTGCGGCAAGGGCCCGGCTGGGGCGCGGCGCCACTGCGCTTTCGAGTGCCCCGACACGCTTCGGATCCATGCGTTGGCGCCGATCGAGCGCCAGAAAACCTGCCTCTGCGACGAAGCGCTCGGGAGTGTGCGTGGCTTCAAGGATCGAGTGACCGGGGTGGGCGCTTTCCACGGAAGGGCCCAACGGAATTTCTGGAAGCGGCAACGCCAGCAACTGCTCCGCGTTGGCCACACCGGCGCCCATTGATCTGCTGGGCCAGTTCCTGGGCTTGCGCGCCGACTTCCTTACGGCGGCGCGGAACAATTCCTGAACGTGCACGCCGCGCCTGGCCGCCTCGGCCTTGATCGCGGCAGGAGAGTGCCTGGCCAGCCATAGCGCGGCGCAACCGGCTGTCAGGGCCACGGCAAAGGACGTGCCTTGACCCGGCTCGACAACGGATTTGTCGGCATCCGCGGGCCTTGCCCGCCGCCCCACATAAACATTCTCGGCAGGGGCGGAAACGTCGACTTTGGGACCGTGGGACGTTCCCTTCCAAGGTCGATCATTGATGTCGACGCCCGCCACGGCGATAACGTTGGCGTCCCAGGCGGGGTAGACGACCGTTGGTATGCAGTTGCCGGCCGCGGCGACCACGATCATGCCCGCCTTGACCGCCCTCTCGATCGCGCGCCGCAAATCAGCGCCTTCGAGCGGCCCGCCAAGGCTCATGGTGATGACGTGGCATTTTGCCAGACGGGCATGGTCGACGGCGGCCGCCACGGCGGCGCCACTGCCGATCACAACCGAATTGACGCAGCGGATTGGAACCAGTGTTGCTCCCGGCGCCGCCCCGACGATCGCCAATGAGGGGCGACTGACGACCGTGCTCGACGTTGCGGTGCCGTGACCGGGCGAGGACATTGACGAGGAGAGTGGATCGATTGGAAGACCGCCGCCGGCCAGAATGTCGGTGCCTTTTGCGAGATCAAGCGCACCGTCCAGTTCACGATGATCGGCGACGCCCGTATCCGGCTGGCCGATCAGAATCCCCTGGCCGGTGGTGTTGAACTTGGTCCACGCCCGGTCCGCCCGCACCGCCGAGACCGCCCAGCGCATGGTCGAGGGAACCGGGGCGCTCGACTTGCACAGCGTCCATACGATGCCACCCACCGATTCCGGTGCATTGCGGCCGAGCTCGTCGTCGGCGATCCAGCCCGGATCGACATCGGGAACGCACGAACGCAGGCCACAGTCGTCGATGAGATTTTGCGCGACATCGAAGAGGAAACCGGCCGACTGTTCGCGCCAGACATTTGGAAACTGCAGAATGTGGACGAGTGGATCCTCGCCCGGGGGCAACGGAAAGAAAGCGAAGCGATCGCTGCCGATGATGACACTCAGCTTCGCGCGCTCTGCCTGGAGATCGGGCGCCTTGGCGTATTCGAGAGTGAACCTGATAATGCCCGGCGCAAGCGTTTGCGAACTCGGATCATCGGTTGCGTCAGCGGCGGCCTTCAGGAATTGGCGGTACATGTCCTTACCCTTTCGCGTTCAGCGTCACGCCATCCGGGTCGAGCCTCACTTCGAAGTCCGCTATCGCCCTGTCGGCAAATGACCCGGTCCAGTTCCAGACCGGCTCCAGTTTTGTCGCGGTCATCTTTTCTGCGGTCGAGGCTGGCGTTTTGGTCGAGGCCGGCGTTTTCGCCACCGTGGCATCCTGCACGACGCGCGAAAGAGTGATCGCATAGGGTTTGCCCGACGGCACGCTGTAGCCACCGCTCGGCGGATAGCGCATCGGATCGCGCGAAAAGACTCGCTTCAGCCTTTCCTCAACACTGCGCCTGGCCAGTATGCCGAGCACGGAATTGCCGATCGATGAATGGTCAGCTTCGGCAAGGCCCACGGCATATTCGGTTTTCGGATCACCCCGCGGAGCGACAACCCTCACGGAGAACCACGCCGAGCCGGTCTGCGGCTTAGGCGCCTCTTCGGGGGTGGAGGGACCGCGTAAGCCAAGGTTGACCAGGAGAGAATTCACGCCGGCGCTTCCGCCCGCGATTATCAATGCCGACAAGGTGGTGGTCAGCGTCGTTGTCGATATGTTGGCCGGCGCCTGCTGGGTGCCGTTGGCAAAGCCGATGATGTTGCTGACCGGATCATATCCGGAAACACCGACGAACAGGCCGGCGATGACCAGCATCACCAGCGTCTTCATGGCACGTGCGGAAAAGAATTCCTGATAAAGCCGCCAGTTGAAGATTGCAGCGAACGCCTGCTCGAACACGGCGGCAATCAAAAGCACCTTCATCAATTCGGTGAGTATGTGCGAGGCGTTCGGGATGTCGTTGCCCTGCGCAAATGCTTGCTGGGTCGAAACGATGAGAATTGGAAGAATGCATGGAAAAACCCAGCGCCCGACTGCGGTGGGCGACCTGGCGCCCACCGCATGCCCGAAACACCCCTCGCCCCCCTTGCGAGCCCCCGCGGTTTCGGACTTGACGTCGATCAAAATGCGTCTGTTCTTCATCGCAGCCCCCCAACCGTTGCGACAATTGAGCAGAGCCAGCGTGAAGTGAGCGTGAAATCAGCCCCGGCCCGGCCGAAGCCTTCAGATGAAGAGCGGCGTCCGCCGCCCAAGATCGCGACGTCCGTATGTCGGCTGCCAGCCACGCTGCAGCGGCAATGCCCAGAGCCGGTCACAACCCAGCCGTGGCTTGAAGTGCGCGAGACCGATGCAGATCGCCTTGACCACCGGGATTGCGAATGCTGGCCGCTGCAGGTCCGCAAACCATAAACTGCCGCCGCTCACCGTCATTAGCTCTTCAATCAGGCCCAGCAGTGTCCCTGCTTGGCCTGATTGCATTGTCGGCACGGGATCGGAGCCCACCAGAAAGCCCGTTGTGTCCAGATTTACCTGCTGCAGCCACGTCGCAACGCGACGGTCTGCTGGGGACGTCGGCGCATCGTGGTTGGTTGCGACCCGCACCTCATAGGCATCGAACGCAAGCTCGGTCTGGATCATTTCAAGGAACGCAGCCTTGGCCGCCGCCTGCAAGTCGAAGGCTGCCGCAAATCCCAGGGCCACGCGGCGGCCGTCTCCGTCGCACGATACCGTTGCTGCTACGCGCGCGTTTTGGAAGGTGGAAATGTCCAGGAACCAGACGCGCCGGTCGGTCTCGGCAGCGTGTTCCTTCAGGGCCGCGGTCAGCGCGGTATCCTCCCCGCTCGGAGAGAAGCGTCTACGCCTGCACCCTCGCCACCACCATATGCCGGTTGCGTCCCGTTCAACGATCTCAAGCACAGCGCGCGACATCGCGGCGTCGAGCGTGCTCCCGGCTGCGCAGCCATTGGAATCGGCGTTTAGGCTACTGTCTCCATAAACGGCTTCGCCAAAGCCACCAAAGCACAGGAATGCGGGGCACAGCGCTGTGTGCGAACCGGTAAAATCGCGTACAAGCGCCAACATTTGCGGATCGCGCATTTGCCGAACTGGCGGGATCGCATCCCAGCCATCCCATAGGCGATTGAGACGACGGCGCTGCTTTGTCTGGCGCCTGGAAAAGCCGATGACTGCTTCGGCCGCAAGGATACAGCCCTCTCCGGCATTCCCGGCCGCGATAAGCTTGTGCTCGTCCGAGGCCTGGTACATCCAACTGTCGACTTCGACGGCTTCGCCGAGGCACCCCAGCAGGGCTTGTGCCCGACTGTATCCCTTTCCGCTTACCGTGACTTGGCGGGAACCGTCACCTCCGGGCAGGCCGAGGTTTGCCGCAGCCAGAATACCCCCCGGCACCTCGAATAGATCGACGGTCAGATCGTGCTGGGAAGCGCAGCCGTACAGACGCCGACGGTCGGAAGCATCAATGTCCTTTTCCGGTCGATCCGCCAATCCCGCGAACCGAATGTCGCGTCTTATGGTATTCGACACGCCCTCGTCAGCTGCCTGCCAAGAGTCGGCAGCGGCATGCGACTGTGCGCAAAGTACTTCCCAATGCCTTTTTTCGAGGCGCATTCTTCAATCTTCACTTAACTCAAGTTCGGTTCTGGTATTAAATGATCGAGGGGGGTTGGGTCGATCATGTCAGTAACCCTGATTCAGAGGCAAAGAGAAAGGGGCTCTTCCGGGAAAAGCCTCGAAATCAAACTTGTCGGCAATTTTGAGATACGCAGCCTCGACAAGGTTTACGCTCTCGACAAGCGCAAAGCTTGCGCGATCTTGGCCTATCTCATTTTGTCCGAACAGACACGCGAAACGCGCGGGCGGTTGTCAGCACTGCTGTGGAGCGACAGCGATGAGGAACATGCACGCGCCTCGCTGAGGCAATCCATACGCGACCTGAAGCACATCGAGCTGCAGACGGGCGTGAGCTTTCTGGTGCTCGACAAGCTCTCCGTCGGCATCGACCACAATGCCCTGCGAACGGATATCGCCGATCTGCGTCATGCGCTCAAGAATCGGGACTTCCTGACCGTCGATCGCATCCTTGCGCGAAGCGGAAATTCGCTCTGCATCGGTCTTCAGGATTGCGATCCGGTGTTCGACAACTGGATCGGGATGACCTCGACCCAGTGGTCGGACAATCTGATCCATCAACTCTCGGGATCGCTCAACAAACAAGCTCTGACACTGGCGGATCGCAAGGCGATCGCCGTCTGCATCTTGCGTCTCGATCCTTTCCACGAGCCGGCGGTAATCGGGATGCTGAGCGCCCTGCATCGGGAAGGCGGTTACGCTAGGGCTCGCGTTTTCTTCGAACGCTACGCCGGTGATCTGAGATCGGAACTCGACCTCGCGCCAACGCGCGAAATCGTCCAGCAACTGGAACGGTTCAAGACAAGCGCTTCGGATGCAGCAGCCGCGCGGCCGCATGCCGCCGTTGACACCACGGCTCCCCGGGATTCTATCGAAAGACCGACGATCGTCCTTGTCACGGAAAAATACAGGACCGCCGACACGCACGTTCAATTCGCTTTGGTCAGCGAACTGTCCGCCACCCTCTCGCGCTTCAGGCATTGGACCGCAATCCACGCCGAACTGGATCGCGATACGGTGCGGTCAGGGTCGGTTGAGGCGCTTCGCGCCGCGTTGGGGGAAAGCGCAGACCTTGCAGTGATAATATCCGCCTCCGACGACGGGGAACCGCATTTCGATATCACATGCCGGGCAATGGCAACGGGCGTGTTGCAGTTCACCACCACCGCGCCTCGCGAGCCAGCCGCCTGGAGAACTGTGTTCAATGAAATCTGCGCGCGGGTCGCCTCACGCCTTCAGCTCGTAATTTCCACCACGCGTCTCCACCGTATCGATGAGCAATCGCCAAACTACATCTCGGCCTATGACAGCTGGCTCGACGGACAGCGGCTTTCCACGCTGTGGCGCAACGACACTGAAGCGGCGGCGATCGCGCGCTACGAAGAAGCCATCCGCCAGGATCCGACACTGGCATGCGCCTATTCGAGCCTAGCGGCGATCCTAAACTCGCGGTGGATCGTGCTGCCTGGTTATCCGGTCGACAGTGCGGACCTCGACCGCGCCTTCGATCTGGCCAAAGAGGCAGTCACGCTCGATCCTCTCGATCACCGCAATCAGGTCAACCTCGCCTGGTGCCACCTTCTGGCCCGGCGATGGGAACTGGCGGATTTCCACTTCGGGTTGGCGCACGACCTCAATGCCGCCAATCCAGCGACCCTTATCGCCTATTCACTTGCCAGCGCGTTCATCGGAAACCATCAGCGAGCGGTTAGCCTGTCGCTGCGGTCATTCGAACTCAATCCTCTCCATGATCCTCATTATCATGGCTACTACGCGACCGTTGCGTTCCTGGCCGGCGACCTGCAGGGCTGCGCTAAAGCTGTCGAAAAAAGCGATGGCCTGTTTGCGGATATCAGGGGATGGTCGGCTGCCGCCCATGCCCTCATGGGCAACGAAGCAAAAGCCGGGGCCGACTTCAGACTCTTTTTGAAAGGCATCTCGGCCGCATGGCATAATGGCGAGCGTCCGAGCCGGCGAATGGCGATCGACTGGTTCAAGAACGTCTTTCCGATCCGCCTGGAGGCCGACCGAACTAGACTTAGCGAGGGCATCGACCGCGCCGCACGGCTGGCATGACGCGGTGATCTCGGGCGAATGCTATTTGCAACGCGACATTACATAATCGCCAAGCCGGCTTCGATAGCCCCGAAGCCGGTTTGCCTTCTTCTCCTCAGGCGTCGCGCCTGCGTTCGGGTCGAATTTGTAGTGGTCAGGGAAAGGATAGTCCAATCCCGGGCCCGCGTCGGGCGCGATCTCGCGGACGGTCTCCTCCACGTCTTCGGTGAAGGGAAAGGCAATGTTCACGACGTTTTCCTCGTCGAAATGCGCGATTATGGTGATCTCGTCCCAACTCTTGCCGCGCGGGTTCATGAAACCCTTGAGAAGGTTTTTCTTCTCATCCTGCGTGCCGTTCTTGAATATCTCCATGGCGGCAGGGTCCCTGATAGTCTTTTGAATGAAGGCACCCAGCGCTTCAAACTGCACATTCTCGAACTTGGCCATATCTCTGCTCCGTATGTTCAGGTTGCGACGTTGCCGGTTCTTCGGTAGGTCCGCCCCGGCATATCGAGGTGAACCGACCGCTGGAAGTATTCGTAGAGCTGGTCGTCCGAAACCAGCCTGTTATCCGCCAACCTCAGAAGGCCGGCAAGATTGTCGGGTTCGGCCGACGATTGGGACAGCGGCGTCTGGATTTCGCTGTCCACGGCATTGAACAGTGCGGCCGCGACGATGGCCGCGACAATGAAGGAGCCAGTTGGCCCCAAACGGTCGCCGTCATCGCCGAGAACCGAAGCTTCCTGCATCACATAATAGGACAGCGGCGTTTCGACGAGGAACTGAGGATAGGCTCGCAGCGTCCTTTCAAGCTCGCCCGCCTGGAAGCTGTAGCGCTCCCTGCACTTATCCGTCGGCAGCATATCCGCATCGGAAAGCACCGGCACATCCACGGCAAGCGCAACAGCGACAGCGGCGGCGATGGTCTGACCTGGGGCGATTCCGAGTTCATAACAGCGCCAGCAGTCCATGAAGGCAATGGACCGAGGTGCCCCGTCAAAGTCGGCAGTGTGCTGGACCGTCGCCATTTCATAAGTGAGAAAGGGGCTGATACGGCGTGCCTTCAGAAGCCTTGCGGCATTGCCCGATTCGGTGAAACGGCTCCAGTCGACGGCCCAATTGACGCGGACGGGGACGTCGCCGTTCGCGCGCTGGCTGGAAAACGCCAGAATCTCGCGCAATGTGGCAGGAGTCTGATCGAACGTGTCGTTGACGGTGTAGCGGTCGCGGATCATCGAGTGCGCAAACCGCGAGGCGCCATATGTAAATTCCATAGGCAAATCCGCCAGCGGCCTGAGCGAGGCGACGCCAGGTCCGCGAAACTCCTTGCCATCAAAGAAATGCTCCCAGACCTTTGGCCAAAGAATTCGCCGCAGATAGTCGTCGACCACGACGCGACGATAGACGCTGGTCAGGTAAAGACGCGCCTGCTCGAAAGCAGTTTGCGGCGATGCGGCGTGGCGCGCCATCTGTAAATCGACAAGACGGTTATGCACCTGCATCAACGTGCACTGGAGCTGGGAAAGAATGAGGTTATCGTCGTTCCTGGGGTCGCCGATAAGGGGGCGATACGGCGTCTTCTGTCCACAGACGCTCAGAAACCCGCTGGAAGCGTCGATGCGCGGAACGTCGCGTGCCCTTTCGATCGCGCCGTCGATGGGGAGCTTGACCTCCTTGTCGCTAACGCCGGGCAAGCCTATGGGGAACCGACAAAGGGTGGTGTCGCCTTCCGATGCCGAGTCGTAGAGGTGGGCATCCACAACCAAACCGCGTCCATATAGGCCCGACAAATCTAGGCTGCCTGAGGCAGCGTTTCTCAAGGTGCGCCCAGCTGGATCGCTTGGCTTGCCAAACACGCGGCTGAAAACGATATCATGAAAAGCGAACTGCCCGAAATAGGTGTAGGCTGCGGGATTGCCGCTCAGGTCGAAGGAATCGTTGGGACCGAGCATACAGTTCGATATGGCCGAAATCGCTTGCTGCGTAGTCTCGGTCATGGAGCTGTTTTTTCCAGCTGGCATGAAGTTTATGGGCTTGTCGGCAAGATCAGGAAACAGGAGGAGGCGTCGGAGAACATCGCCAGAGCCTGCGTCCGTGGCCTCGACGGTGGGACCGCCGTCCGTTCTTGCATTGTTGAACGCCTGGCGATGGTTCACCAAGGCTTCGTATGCCGCATACTCGCCGTGTCGCATCGCCGCCTCTTCGCCGTCAAAGATCCCATCGGCACCCGGCCAGCGATGCCTACCGGATCATAATTTGCGCGCTGTCGACCGGCACCAGTCCAAAGGCGAGACGGATTTCATGGGAGGCCAAATCCGTCCCGCTGCTGGCACGACCGGCCGCCAACATACGGTGTTCGGGCCGTTCAATCACCCAGCACAACAGGTCTGAAGGTCGGCCGGAGCAAGTTTGCCCATCGGGGTCACGCCAGCAATCATCGACGACACCGATTCCGTGACGGCGGGCGACAAAACCAACTGGCGAAAACGGATCCAGTCGAAGTCGGTCCCGGGATCAGTCCGGCGTTGCGGATCGAGCGCGGCATGCGAAACGATCGTCTTGAGGTTCGGGTACTTGGCCCAGCAGTAGCGGACAACTCTCGCCGTCACTTCGACCTGCCAGTCCGAGAACGGATCCGCGACCTGCGTGTTGACAACTTCGATACCAAGGCTCCAGTGGTTGATGCGCTTGGCGCCGCCATTGACCTGCGGATGACTCTTGTCGTTCCTCACATGCCAAGCCGCCCGTGCCTCCGGCGCGCACGCCCAAACGACATGCCCATGCTGACTTTCGTTCTCGTCGGGAACCAACCAGTGGAAACTGGCGGTGCCGGCCTGCATCACAGACATTGCCCCGGCCGAGCTGGCGCCGGCGGTCGCATGAATGACCACCGCCTTGATGCCCAGGATCGGATCGAAAATCCGCGACGAGGTTGAGCCGGCCCAGAAGCTTTGAACGTTGGGGTACCACACCTCGGGAATCGCAAAGGGTTCTGGCCTGCCTCGGGCCGGTAGATCAAACAGATATGTCTTTGGATCTGGCATTGCTTCCTCCTACAAAGCTCACGTTTTCATGATCTCTGCATCGCAGGGCCAGCGTGAAACGAGCGTGAACCATCTCCGGCGCCTGGGGGGTAATGGATTCAGCGAGGCTTGCCACCTAAGCGTCTCACTCACATGGTGTGCCTATGCTAACGTTCCTGCGCTGTCCCGTTCACCGTCCGCGGCGGGGCGAATTTCTTCCGTCCTACGCGCGACAACCGTCCCCGGTTGCGGACGGGCAGGACTACGGTTTATTCGCCGTCCTTTCTTGAGGATGGCTTTCAAGCCGCATCCGGATTTGCCGTCAAGCCTTTACACCAGTGCCGTTCGGCGTGACGTCGAGGTTCTCTTCGCGCAGCCGCAGCAGCGAAGCCGGAACTCGTAGTCGGTTGAGTGTGGGGAAGGTGGTAGGCGCGCTCCCGCTACCACTTGATCAATAAGATCAATCGGTTACCTGAACATCCGCTACCATCGACCGCAGGAGTACTACTCTTACAGACGTCGATAGCGCTCACTTCGACCCGCCTAGCCGCCCAATAGCCTCTCATAGGGCCGCCAAACGCCCTCTGGCGAAATCAGGTGGAACTCCAGCAGCCAGTATCGCGAAAAAATCACCCAGGCGAAAGGGTTAGCAGGAGAATGCCAGCCAGCGTTACGAGAAAAGCAGTCCTTGCCGCGACGATGTGTGATCCTACATGCGACAAAGGTTTTGTCAGTCTTTCTTTAAAAAGCGCAGCCTCTAAGTGTCTGAATCAAAACGACTGGTGCAATTTCAAGGTCTTGCGAGGCGACGCGTGAGCAGGCGGATGTGGGCGATGAAGACCCAGGCTTCG
>NZ_JAMYLP010000045.1:0-44060 GCF_040318085.1 Mesorhizobium sp. M1322 | reverse complement strand
GTTTTTTATACTCGACCGGCCTATGGTGGCGCCGGCGGGTCGCCGTCATGGCCGCGCAGCCAGGCCTGCCGGCTAAAACTTACACAATCCCCGAAACTATTTCATCGGTATCTAGTAATGCGGCGTTGCGCCCGCGGGCGCGCGAAAGCAGGCTACTATCACGTAGCTTTTGGAATCGCGTCACCATCTCCGAGTAAAGGCCACTTTCTTGCGCGAGGAGGCTTTCGAGGGATTTCGATTTCATAGCCGTTCTCCAATTGAGTATGTCGTTAACATTCTCAATTGGAAAACTCAAGTGAGAAATCTTTTTCGGAGACCTCATCTCTCTGGCCCATCCCACGAGCATGAAATCGTCGGGTCCAGGAGATTGGACAGATGTGATCTCTGACCACGGCCGCGAAGCCGCCCAATGTGCCTCAAGTCACAACTGCGGGTTCGGATTCCTGAACCTGAAACAACTTATACAACTGGCCTCTCGTGGACTCGTCGCACAAACCAAGGGTATCTTTCAGCGAAATCATGTAGTCGACTTGCTCTTTTGTATGGTCCTTGAGACAATAAATATTAAGCAACTGCTCAGGTGTAAAATACGCATTGAGGTATTGATAAGGATTCAAGTTTTTCGGCACTGCGATTTGCAGCATAATACCCATTGTAGAGAGATGACCAGCAACCGTTCTCGCCTGCAATATTCGATAATAGTCTCGATAAGAGACGTTCTTGTAAATCCCAGTTCGAAATATGATGATGTCAAAGAACCTCTTTGCCATCTTATAATGTTCATTGATCAGATCGATCACCTGCAAATCCCCCTTGGCCTCAATGAACGGCTTGGTCTCTTGTGGCCAATCGTCATTCTTAAGTATTGCATCTTTGTCGAAAGCGATACCGCTAACGACTTCCTTACTATCTCCATGAGTTATCGTGTAATGAGGGCTGGCTATCAAAATCCGGCTATGGTTGTAGCTGTTTCGTAAATGAGAAAAGAACTTAACAATCTGAGAATCGCCAAACACCTCTACTCGTGTTGTGTCATAGTCGGCTTTGATTTCGGGATTCCCTGATAGGAGGTGCCTGTACGCCTGCACCAAGGACACCGCGGCTATGGAGTAGGTATAGACTTCCTTGGTAGCGACACTCAGCGCAAGTTCGAAGTCGCTTGTTTCCATATGATCATGCATCACGCGCGCATGAAATTTTCCGACAATTTCGATAAAAGCCTCTCGGGAGCGCGTGAGAATATCGAAAGCACGTTTCACGTTGTTGAGGTTTTCGACCAGAATTCGTGCTGGATGGAGAGACAAAACGCGCGAGTGAAATTCTTGGGAGCAAAACGCTGCATGGCGAAGAGCTGCCTTGTCCGTCAGTTCGCCATTTTTCTGCCATTGCTTTTGAAGCAGTTCTAGGGACTCCTTTTCCCTATTCTCCTGCTGCTTTCTAAGAATCTGGTCGATGGAACTTAAAAACGGGGATTCCATAATTGACCTCAGAACAGGTGCTAAATTCCCTCATCGTAGAATGCGGTCGGGCGGTGCAGGCGGCCTCCGGCGCACGCCGTCGGCGCTCTGGTCGCGAGGCCGCTAGTCAACGACAAAGTATATGCCGCTTGCAGCAACAGCCAGCGAAATAGCGATGCCTATTGCCATCGCCAAATGTTGGAGTTCTTGATCTATGCGATTCAAACGCTCCGAAGGACTCACTCACTCTGAGAAGGTTCTCGCCGGCCTGTGCGACCACTCTTTTCTGAAGCTGTGGACCTATCCCAATCTTTTCAAGAAGCCCGCCAAAGAGCTCACAGACCTGCTGGTGGTGTTCGGAAGCGACATTCTCCTTTTCTCCGACAAATCGTGCGGCTACCCCAACACCGGCAAACCGGCATTGGATTGGTCACGCTGGTATCGAAGATCCATTTCCGATTCAGCCCATCAGATCGACCAGGCCGAACGCTGGCTGCGCAGCTATCCGGATAGTGTCTTCCTTGATGCTAAATGCGCAACACCGCTTCCTCTCGCGCTACCGTCCGGAGCGGACACGCGAATTCATCGAATCTGTGTTGCGCTCGGCGCCGCCCGGCGGGCACAGACCGACACCGGCAAGCGCGGGCTGGCCGTCTGCCCGTCGGTTCAGAACGACGCCATGCTGTTCACGGTGGGAAACACGGACAGAGCCCGCGGCTGGGTCCACGTATTCGATGAGGAAAGCCTGGCCATCGTGCTTCGCGAGTTGTCGACAATCTCTGACTTCGTTCACTACCTTAACAGCAAAACGGCTCTCTTTGATGGCGGCCAATTCATCAGTGCCGAATCCGAACTCGATGTTATGGCCTACTATCTCTGGAACGATCGAACATTTCCGCCGACGGAGCAGCCTTTCCGCCTCGATCCGAACCTCTGGCCCAAAGTCGAAGCCGATCCTTCTTTCCTTCGCGGTCGCGCAGAAAACAAGGTCAGCTATTTCTGGGATAGGCTCATCGAATATGTCACCGGGCATTATCTTGGAGAGACGCTGGAGTTTGGCAACGAGATGGAGATGGCCGACCATGAGCGGCTGGTCAGGATAATGGCAGGCGAGACAAGGCTCTTTCGCCGTATCCTCTCCAACATGATCCTCCAGCGCGCGGCAGCCGCCCGGAAGCACGCAATAGGAAGTCTTTTGGAATCTGGCCAGCCTGACGTGAACTATGTCCTCTATGTCGGGCGCGGCGATCAGGGCGGCGATCATGCTACCTATCGAGCAGACCGAGCCTGGAACCTAAAAACTCGGTGCATTGCTGCCAAAGCGGTTAAGCCGGAAAAGCGCTACATCGTTGGCATCGGGCTGGATGCCCTCGGGGTTAAAGGATCGTCGGAGGACTTCGTCTTGATCGACACCGAAGATTGGCCTTCCGAAGCAGTAGAAAAAGCCGCGCAGTTGCGGCAGGAATGCGGCTACTTCCTTCCAGGTAAAGTGATCGAGAGCCAGGTACACGTGGACGAATACCCCGATAATTAGGGCATTCACTTGAAACTCTGCTCTATGGCAGCTTGAGAATGAGATCGCCGATTGCCGCCGCGACGCCGTGAAAGTCTAGGCCGCAGAGATAGAGAACGAGCGCGATTCCACCGTATTTTCCGATGGCCTTGCCAAATTCTTTGCCTGCTTCAGCAGTTCCGCTGTCCAGAAAAGTACCGCACAGCCCCAAGGATCGCGTAACAAAGCCATTGGCGGCCCGAGCGAAGGTGTTTTGCCATTCCGTCAGCGTGTCCCTTTCGGGCTCGCCGCTAGACAATATGCCCAGACCGCGCTGGGAGAGCCGGATGGCCTCTTCAATCTCGCTGGCATGAGGAAGAAAATCACTGTTGCTACCTGTCGCCTGAACGTCTTGGCGGAGCAAAGACAGGTCAATGCTTTCAAGCCGTGCGATTGTTTCCCGAACACGTTCGATAATTTCATGTCGCAGATCGGCAACGGCACCATTGGAGTATCCCGAGCCGTCGGAAAAAAAGCTCCCATCGCTATGGGGGATCGAATACCGGCGGCGCTCTGAAGTCTCAGCCCAATAGTCGTCAATGTCGTCAAGGGCGCGCACCTCGACAAGGTCACTATGTGTTCGCCGTCTCATATTCCGGGCCCAGGGCAGTTACGGGATCAGCCATGAGGACATGATATACATGCAAAACGCCATGCCAAAATAGACTTCCTGGCGAGGATCGCGGCTAGCTACAACGTCTCGCATTCGACCAGGTGCGCGCCTGATCGCGCAAGGAGCGTACACGTGCCGACTTGCCACACCTGCGGCGGCGAAATCGAATTTAGGCGCATGGGCGGCCGGCCTACGCCAATTCATGTCGATGGTCGCTGGTGCTCCGGCTATAGCAGCGGCCCAGGCACGGCAGCGGTCAGGCCGTTCGCCACCGTTGTTTCATATGTCAATCCGAACGCGCGTTGCCCGGTCTGCGGCAAACAGGTGTTTTATTACCAGAGCCCCCACGGCGGCCGAGTCTTCTTCGACAATCTGGGTTGGCCATGGCCTAAACATGGCTGCACCGATAATCCGCGATCTCAGCGCGGTGCGGTCGAAACCGTCGCCCAGAATGTCCACACGGCTTTCAAGAACGCTCAAGGCGAACAGCTCGACCTGTACGAGCTGCTTTCGCTTGCTGAAAAGCGCAACATCGTCCAAATGCGCTTCGGCAGGATGAACGAGAACCGAAGCTTCAGCGTGTCATTGCCGCTCGGCCAGCTACGTGAGCACGACATCACGACGGATGACCTCAAAAATGCACCGTCCTTCGTTGTGCGCACATACGAAACACACCGCATCGTCGAATTTATTTCGGGCAGGAAGAAGCGGATCGACACACTCAAGCTGGCGCGATCCAGCAAGGCCTCAGCATGAAAACTGCTTTGCTATCAGCTGGACGGTTCGATCAACGTCCTGACTGAGGCGTGACCGGCAGATTTCGGCGCTCAACAGCGTTCATCGGTCGTCAACACCTCACTTTTGCGGAGACGCGCGGCCCTTTCAGCGGCAGTTCATGCGCCAGCGAGACGCGACGACCGTGGCGTCTTCTCACCTTAAATTGCGAGAACGACTAAGAACGGCGCGCCAACTTTTCCCACTGAGCGAGTTTCGTGCACGCCTTCTGAAACGTACTTTCGTCTTTGACGTATTGCAGGGGGCTCATTCGGCCGAAATCGTCCTCGCGTGCCTTCAGAAACGCAATGGCGTCCTCGTGGGAAAGTCGGCCTTTTGCCAGATCGGCGATCTTATCGTGATATTTCGCCTTCTCCGCCGCGGCCTCGGCCTCCCGTCGGCGCTGCCTAACAAAGGTCGACAGAGCCTCCCGCGCGCGGGTCAATCCGGCGTCGCTATCCTCCGCCAATTCCACGGGCGACATGTCGTTCATGTCCGCGCGTTTGGTGTTCAGGAACGCATCGAGCTCCGGACCGCTCAAGTCCTTTTCCACATCGACGCAAAACCGGTCGCGTCGCGATTGACGGTTGCGGATCGCCTCTTGGAGCTGCTTCTCGCGACGCCCTTCCGCTTGCTTGGCCATCTGGACTTTGCGGCGGGCGATTGCAGCCTCGACCGGTAACCCCAATGTCGCTGGGGGTAGCGGCCCCTGCCCTTTCAGCATCGCTCCAATCTTCTCGACCTGCCCCACGATCTTCGGCGACTCGATATCCGACAGAAGCGCCTTACGATACGGCAAACCGGATTCCTGGTGGATCGATTGCAACCACACCTCGCCCGTCATGCCTGCACGTTCATTGTCGGGAAGCTCGCCAAGGATCCACTCCACATCCTGCACCGCCGCGTGCATGGCAGCGGTCCTCTCCTTTTCAGCTAGGGTCCGCGCGCTCCATGGTTTGGCGAACGTCACGGCAAGCGCGACATCGTAACCTTGTTGAACCAGGACACCCTCGCCGAGCAGATATTTCAGATAATTGTCGACCGCCTTCCAAGCCGGGGCGAAGCGGGCATCGATCGCGGTGACGTCCTCAGCCACGTCGCTGGACACACGGAGAAAAGGCTTCTGGATCAGACGGCGCTTTTCCAAATGGTTGGCGATCGGCACGGATTTGCACAAAGCGTTGCCGAGGCAGCGATCGTGAAAGATCTCAGCCAGGATGATCGCTTGCCATACCGCAGGTCGTTCCGAAAAGCAGGCGAAGCCCGCGACTTCGTAGCCGATGTACTCCAAAAGACCGATCGCTTGAAGTTCGGCCTGACGCGGTATGGCAATGTCTCGGCCGACAGGTTTCGCCAACGCCTGTCTGTATGCTGACGCGGTTTCCTCGACCCGGGTTCGGTGCTTTGCCGCCGCGGCGGCCAGAAGCCTGTCCTGTTCCTTCTGCCATGCGATTTCATCTGCTTCCTGCTGAGCGCGCGCGGCCTCGATGCCGGGATGATAAAGCCAATGACGCCGTGCGGTTTTCAGCACCGCTTCGGCGATGGCATCCCTTAGCGAGTCACGCGGAAGCTTGGAGAGATCGATTTCGACGGCCGGAATCTTGTGTTCCCTGATGCGCTGGATCTTGGCGTCGTCCGCGAAATGAGTGACCGCAACCTCGACGAACAAGTCATAGCCGAGAGCACGCACATAGAGATCGGGAATGATCGTCTTGGGATCGGTGTACTCGAGCCGAAGGAATTCAGTTTGCACCTCTCGCGTAGGCTTCGTCACAACGCGCTTGTTATTGAGCCCAGGCCGCTCGGGCAGCACCATCGTCGGGCTGCTGCGAAACGCTTCCTTGGCCAGCAAATGAAGGACCGTCTCAGGACCGCCCCCACATGCCTCGCCGCCATGGTGGGCGAAATGAGGCACCTGCTGATCGTCCTTCAGTCGGGCCACGATTTGACCATCGCAAGCAGGGCAAACACAGCCGCAAGCAAGACCGCGCGTGACCTCGCCTATATGGGCCAATGTTCCGTCGGGGCGCTTCCCATAGACGAGTCGCGCTCGGTCGGTGCCATAGGACTTCTGCGCTTGATCGTGATCCATACTTGCGACCTGGTGGCGTTTCACCGATCAAATGGGTTCAAGTTCCGCCACGAACGCCGGCATCGCCTCGGCTATACGGTTGTAGGCGAGTTCAAATAAGCCGAGCGAGCCGAGCAGCGCAATGGCGATCATGTCACCCGCGCCCTTCGTGTCTCCCAATCCGCGGCCGAATTCCGTCACATACCGTGTTGGGTCTTGCTTCGAATAGAGGCCAGCGGCACCGGCCCAATTGGGATGCGCGATCTCGCTCAAGCTGTCGTAGCTGGCACGCACCCCCGGCACCGCCTTGTTCATCCGGTCGATGCAGCTCAGGATTTGCATGGCCTGTGGCCCATCCGGCCTGTCCCTCGAGCCCGCGAGCAGCCGCATCAACACATCGTTTAGCGCCTGCGGCGAATGGGTATGCCTGGCATTGAGAATCTCCCACATCTTCCACATAAAAGCGGCGTTTTCGGTAAGCGCAGGGTCAACAGAGCGGCAACGCTCAGATCCTCCCGTTCAAGCGCATCGCATGCATTGCGCGCCAGCTCTTCGCTCCGCCAGATCAATGCTTCGCGTGCACAAAGCAATTGGAATGGTGCTTTGGAGCGGACGCCCAAAGCTGCGGCATCGATGGACGACGGCAGACTCTCGCGCAGCCTGGTCGCAGCTTCGCGCGCCTCAACAATCTCTGCAGAAACCATGTTTGGAGCGGCCTCAATTTTCCTGCCTCATCTTATCTGAGTCCCGCCGATCGGCGAAATTCGGCCAACCGAGGCGCGCGAAGCGAACCCGTGGCTTGGTCACACACCCCCCAAGCCTGGAACCGCTTTCTTCCAGTGATTTTCTGGCAAATTCAATTCGCCGACGAGATCCAGCGCACCCTGCCGGCTAACGTCCAGTTCTTTCTGGACCATAGCCGTCGACACCAACGGCCGCGCCAGCACCAAGTCTATCAGACGGGGCAATTTCGAGCTCGTCCGCCGCGACCGCAAGCGCCGCTCCAGCTGCGTGCGGGCGAGCAACAGCCGGTCATGCTCCTTCAGCCCGGCCGACGCCGTCGCGTGGATGGTCTCGAGCACGGCGAGCAGCCGCACGACTTTGTCGTGGGCGCGCCGCCGCTCACGCGGAATTTTTTGCGCGCCGACATGGAGGCCGATCAGGTGGTGGGCGGTCGTGCCTGTCTGCCGCAGCAGTGCCCCGACCAGCAGCGGCCCGAGCCATGGCGCGTGTTGCAAGACCTCGATCTCGGTCCAGGCGTCGATGAGCAACGCGACGCGAAGCACAGTAGGCAGGTCTTTAGTTGCCTGCAGCACAGCCTGCCACTCGGCCAGCCGTTCGTCCTCGTCCCAATCGAGATCGTAGACCAGTGTCGGCCGATTCTCCGCGATCGGCCTTTTTAGACCGGCCTCGATGCCGCGAGCACGTTTGTCGAGCGGGCGAGCAATGCATCGATTTCGGCGAATTCTTGCGCCAACGCGTCCTGCTCGGCCGACGACTCGCCCTCATCGACGCCCTCCTCAGAAGACGAGGTCCTCTCCCCGTCCCGGCCTTTTTGCGCCGGCCCCGCCGCCGCGCCGCCGCGGCCAGTCAGCGCCAAATGCCCGTCGCGACCGAGCGCCCAGGCCGGCTTGTTCGACAAAATTTGGCGGCGGGCGCGCAGGACCGCATGCGCCCGGGTGAGCTCGTGGGTCGGGGTGCGGATGTCCATGTGGGCGTCGTGCAGGACGAGGTCTTCGACATGGACGAGCTCGCCCGCGAGCCAGAGGGCGGCGGCCGCGTCGGCGAAGTGCTGGCGCTCGACGAAGCCGTCGCGGACGGGCGAGCGGGCCAGCCGCTCGTCGAGCCGCGCCAAGGCTTCGGTCGCGCGGGAAACCGGCCCGATCAGGGTTTTCAGGGGCAATTCGCCGATGTCGTAAGCCATTGTTTTCATGATGGCTGATTCGCGATAGTCAAGCTATCTCGATGTTAGGTTGACTTGCTGGGAGATCTTCTCTGGCACCGTCTAACTATCGATAATCACCTCTTGTCGATACTTAGATAATACCATCGGACAATTCGATTATTGTTTTGCCGTTTCTTTTGATACCCACCCGTCAAAAAACAAGAGTGCGTTTTCGACCATCGCCTTGGGGCGCTTCTTTCGCAGTATACGCGCAAACAGGGAACCCAGTCTGGCTCTTCACCCGCAGCAACGAAGTAGGTAGCGCCGATCTGGGAAAGGCGTAGCGCTCTCCCGTTCCTAAAATTCTATCTGAATTTTCTTACTAAATGTCGGCGACGTGTAGGGGCCCGCGATTTGCGCTGCCGAAACACAGCAGTCAGGACGTGATCTCGACCAGCGAGCCATCCAGCGTTCGTGCGACCGCTTCATAGAAGCCATCTCCGGTCATGCGCGGCTGCGAGACTAGCAAACCGTCTTCATCAAGTCGCCTGGCTAGGGCGTCTACCGCTTCATGTGAACCGACGGAGACAGCGATATGCGCCCAGCCCGGGACTTCCGCGCCAGCGCGCGTGATGTCTTCGGGAACCCACGGACCGGTCATCAATTCGATGGATGGCCCACCGTCCAATTCCACGAAGCGAGATGCGAAGCCTGGGCGTCGTCGACTTTCATACCGCTCACCGATCGTGGCGTCGAAATAGCGTGACCAGAAATCGGCGGATGTTTCCAGATCAGCGGTCCAAAGTGCAGCATGTGCTATCTTCACACTCATGGGATTGCCAACCATGTCGACGATCTGGACCGGAACGTTTCGAACACATTTGAACTGTTACGTCCGGTCATCACGACGATCGAGAACGGTCTATTAGACGCCCAGGGCATCGCTGTTGGTTTCCACATTTCGTATCGCATCGGCCAACCGGTGTTCAGGCAAATTTCCTGATCGGACGGCCGCGACGATGTGCATGGCAACCTCGTTTGCCCTGCCCGCCGGAAGAAGGATGAGGTCGGCACCCGCGTTCACGGCGGCGACTGCGGTTTCGCTATCAGAGAGGCCTCGCAGCATTCCAACAGCATCGATATCGTCACTGACGACGATGCCGGTAAAACCAAAATCGTGGCGCAGCATATCGATGGTTTTCTTCGAGCGAGAGGACGGAAAGTCCGAATCGACGGCGGGTACCAGCGCCGGGCCGGTCATGATTGCGCGGACGCCCGCTTGGATCGCCGAGCGGAAAACGTCAAATCCCGGGAGCAGATCTTCTGCTGTCCCTCGAACATCCGCGAGTTCGATTGCCGGGTCGCCGGTGATGTCATGGTGGCCGGGAAAGTGTTTGGCTGTCGCCACGACGCCGGCACTCTGAATGCCACTGATGAATGCCCTCGTGATGCGGGCGACCTGACGCGCATCTGAGTCAAGGGTTCGTCCATGCAGCCAGGGATTGCGACCAGTGAGGACATCGACCACGGGACCGAGGAACATTCCGACCCCTAGTTCCCTGGCCTTCCGGCCAATGACGTGCGCCCGTTGGCGAATTGTCTCATCCGGCATCGAGAGCAGTTCCGCCCGACCGCCAAGTCTTGGCGCCAGTCCATGCAGACGTTCGATTCCGGTTGGCTCCTGATCGAGCGCGATTAGCACCCTGTTGGCGCGGGTGGCCACTTCGTCAGCCAGACGGCGGAAATCCTCCGCTCGTTCTGAGGCGCGTCTGGCATCGCTCATTCGACGCGAAACATATTCGGCCCGTGTCTCGCCGAGCAGCAGAGATCGGCCACCTTCGTCGAAGTAGCGCTTCAAATCATCAGTCAACTCCAGACTGTCGATAGCAGGAAGGAGGACCGCGCGCGCGTTGCGTTCCATACTGTCCACGGTCCTGTCCTTTGCAAATGTGTTCGAGCCAGAGAATTGGCCGCGGCCGATGCGGATGAGAATGCTTCGGCTCGGGTATCACGATCGTCTGATGTTCTGCCCGACCCGTACTGCGGCCGCTTCCCGCGCCTATTCCGCGTCAACGGGCGCTTCGCAAAGTTGCTCGCTATACGCATGGGATACTTCAGAATAGGCCACGCACTTAATTCTGGATAACTCGACGTTCTCCTGGCTTGTGCGCATTATAAAAGCCACGATTTTTCCGCCGAAAAAATACGATCCCATCGACGACAATAGTATCAGGCCCGCCAGAGCTGGGATTGAAATTGAAGGCCTTTTTCGGGTTTGATTCAACATTGGCTTTTCCATGCAACATGGGCTCCATCTTGCCGCTTCAGTCGCCCAAACAGAGCATCTAGGGAATCGGGTGCAACTCGATAGCCAACCAGATCGAGTCGGTGTCCGCATAATAGCGATGCCACGGATACTCCCACCGGTTCTTGCCGGCGACGCGGCAGAATGGGTCATGCGTGTAACCAACCGGCATCATGATATCCTCATAGAGCGCGGACTGCTCCCGCTCATGGAATTTCTGCATGCGGCCGAGGCCATGGATCTGGGTATGCACCTCGAGGAACGGGTGCTCATTGTGGATGAAGCAGTCGGTTTCTCCCGGCGACCACCAAAGGTTCAGCTTCAGCTCGAACTCCTGATTTGCCGCGACGGCGGGGTTCTCGTTGGTAAATGCGAAAGGATTGGTCGTCACGGTGCCGATCGTATCCTGCGCCGAGATGTAAAGTGGCGTGTCGCGCGGAAAGCTCTTGATCCGGTTGCCAAGCCAGTCCCAGCCGCGCAGGGCGACGCCGCCGAGGTTGGTAGTCTTGTTCATCTTCAGCACTGCCGCACGCTCCGCGCTGACGATCTTCGCACCCTTCAGCGTGGTCGACTTCCAGGCTGGCACGATGCCGGGCACGGCCGATCCCGACGTCACCATCGGCTTTGGCGAAAGGTTGACGACCACACCGTCCTCGACGGCGAAGTCGCGCGCATTGTCGACCAATGCCGCCGAGATGAAATCATCGGCAAAAGCCAGATTGCGACACGCGTTCTCTTGATAAGCCATCAGCATCCTGATTCCGTTCGTCCAACTCTGGCGTATGGAACCACGCTCCAAATCGCCGTTCAATTTCGCGGCAAGCGTATTACCGGCGCAGAAGTAAGCAAATTATGCGCCAGTTTGCGTCAAGTTGACCTATATGGACGGGTCGCGGCGGCACCCAGTGTGATGACGGCGAAGGCGACGAACACGACCCACAGACTGGCGCGCAGCGAGGTTGCCTGTGCCAGCATGCCGATGAAGGCCGGGCCGACGAGCAGGCCAGCATAGCCGAGTGCAGCGACCAACGACATGGCCGAGCCTGCTGCATGGCCGCCGATCCGGCCGGCTGCGGCAAACAGCAACGGCACTACGTTGGCGATGCCGAAGCCGCACAAGATGAGCGCCAGGAAGATGACCGGCACCGTCGAGATGCCAAGGATCACCGCCAGCGCAAGAGCACTTGCCGCGGCGCCGAGCCGCAACAGCCGTGCCGGCCCAAACGCATTGGCCATCGCGTCGCCGACCACGCGACCGACCGCCATCATGCCGGCAAAAACCGCAAAGCCGAAGGCGCCCGTGCTCTCCGACGCACCGGCATTGCCGACCAAATAGACGGCTGTCCAGTCCATCAGCGCCCCTTCCGAAAACAGCGCCAGGAACGCAATCACACCAACGAGCAACAGCCGTCGCCGCTGGACGGGATCGAGCCGAGCCGAGCCTTCGTTCGACCTCTTGCGGACTGATATGTGCGGCTCGCTCAGCCAACAACCGGCTGCGCCGAATAGGATCACGCCCATTCCCGTGACGCCGAGGCACGCCTGCACATTGCCGCCAGCAGATAGAATCACTCCACAGACGCCTGCGCCCCCCAAATTGCCGACACTGAACAATGCGTGGAAGGACGACATGATATGGCGGCCGACGCGTCGCTCCAGGAAGGCGGCGTCCGTATTCATCAACACGTCGAGCGCTCCGAACGAGGCGCCCGCGAAGGCGACGACGAGCCCCAACGAGGTCACGCTCGGCGCATGCGGTGCAACGATCAACGCCAACCCGAAGCCGGTACAGGCGATAAGGCATAGGGTGCGCGTGCCGAACCGCGGCACCAGCCGGCCGACATTGGTCATGGTCAGGATGGCGCCGGCCGCGAAGCAGAGCAGCACGAAGCCTAGCGTGCCCTTGTCGATCTGCAGTTCCGCACTGATGGACGGCAGGCTCGCGGCCCACGCGCCGATACCAATGCCGCCCGCAAGAAAAACCATGAAGGAGGCATGGCGTGACGGCGGCTTTTTCTCGGCGGTGATCATTGGAATCCTGCTTGCCGTCGGGCCGGCTGGTGGTTGGCGGCATGGTCTGTGGATGAGAGGCTGGCCGGTCGGTAGATGCACCTGCGATGGGCCGATCATCACCCCTCGCCGGGATCGAAGCCTACTCGTGACGTTTGACGGCGGCCGCCCTGCCGGTCGCGGCAGCCTTTCCCACGGCTTCAGCGCCGGCGAGCGCCGCCAGCCCGTCGCGTCCGGTGGCACGAGGGCTGCCAGTCCCGGCGATGGCGTTCAGGAATTGCTCGACCGTATCCGCGTAGAGATCGTTGGCCCGCAGCGGGATCGATTCGTTGCGCCCATTCACCCGCCGCGTTAGCGTTCCCGTGGAACGCTGCGCCAGTGTGCCGGCCGCTATCAGCGCCCCTTCCGAGCCGAGCGCCACGACCTGGCTTTCCACGTCGGGCGTGACGAAGCTCTCATGCACCTGGACGAAGGTACCGCCGCTCATCTTCAGGGCGTACATCGCATGATCGTGGACGGTGTTGGAACTGAGCGCCACGCCCGCGCCCAACGCGACCGCCGTCACCGGCGTCTGCTCCAGCAGGAACGAAGCCAGGTCTATGTCGTGGACGCTGAGATCAAGGTAGATGCCGCCCTCGGCCGCGTCCTTGATCCGCCACGATTGCAGAACGGGTCTGAGATAGCCGGCATGGACGATCATCAGCGAACGGACGGCACCTATCTCGCCGGCCGCGATCATCCGCTGCATCGTCTGGTGCACCGGTGACGACCGTAGATGGTGGTTGACGGCAAGCACCACGCCGGCCTTCTCGCAGGCACGCACCATCTTAAGGGCATCTGCCGAGCGGGTGGCCAGCGGTTTGTCGCACAGCACATGTTTGCCGGCTGCCGCTGCGGCCAGCACTTGATATCGGTGCTGCGTGTTGATTGAGCTGATGTAGACCGCGCCGATCCGCCGGTCGTCGAGCAACGTGTCGAGATCGGAGCATGAGTCCGCAATGTCGAGGTCGCGCGCGAAGGCGGCGGCGCGCGCGCCGTCATGGCTCATCACGCTCAGGGGCCGGCCACCGCTGCGGCGGATCGCGTCGACCATGTATTCGCGCGCGATGGTGCTGGCGCCGATGAGACCCCAGCCGAAGCCGTCGAGGACCTCAACGGCGACCGTCAGGGCGCGCGGCATGGCCGTGGCCAAACCGGTATGGATGGAGTTCTTCGCTTTGCGCGGGGCCATTGGAACACTTCCAGTCAGGCGATTGAGACCCATTGGCGAAGCCGCGAGGAATCGAGGCAGGCGTCGACGATCTGGGTGATGTGGTGGCCGCTCTCGAAGGTCGGCCACATTTGCTCGCCGGTGACGATGGAGCGCACCACCTCGGCGATCTCGATCTGCTTGGATTCATTGTAGCCGAGCGCAAAATTGGCGATCGGCAGGAACGCGGCATAGGTGGCGTTCTCCGGCCCGACATCGATCTCGCGAAAACCCCGTCGGCCGACGACGTCGTCGTTGGTGTAGAAGCGCAGCCGGTTTACCTCGTCGTAGTCATAGGCGATGCTGCCCCTGGTGCCGTAGATCTCATAAGTCTGTTTGAACTTGCGGCCGGTCGCGACGCGGCTGAAATCGACGATGCCCATTGCGCCGTTCTTGAAACGGCAGAGCAGGTTCGTGGCGTCGGTGTTGGTCACTTCGGCCATGTCCTCATTGCCGGTAAGCTCGGCGCCGCTGCCATAGTTGAACCCGGCAACGACGGGGCGCTTGTGCGTGACGATCGCGCAATCGGCGATCAGTTCGGACACCCGCCCCACCAGCCGCTCCATGAAAGAAAAGACGTGGCTGCCGGTATCGCCGACGATGCCCGTCGGCGCGAGCTTGCCGTCCGCGCGCCACATGAAGGGTGCGTTCGGATCGCCCAGCACATCGACATGCTGGCACGCCCTGAACAGCTTGATGTCCCCGATCTCGCCGGAATCGATAATGTCCTTGGCAACGTCGTGGATCGGGTTGCGCGGGAACGCGTGGCCTACGCGCGTGATGACACCCTTCTCAGCCGCGATGTCGGCGAGCTCGCGCGCCTCGGTCGCCGTATTGGCAAGCGGCTTTTCGCAATAGACATGCTTTCCCTGGAGAAGCGCCGCTTTGGCGACCTCGTGGTGCAGACTGTCGGGAAGGCAGATATCGACCAACTCAACTGACGAATCGGCCACCGCTGCGCGCCAGTCGGTCGACAGTTTCGCATTCGGGACCAGCTTGCCGGCCTTCTCCAGCGCCTGCTCGCTTCCGTCGACCAGCCAGGCAATTTCGGCCGTACCTTTGTCCGAGCCAAAGACGAACGGTATGTTCCGGTAGGACATGGTGTGGACCTTGCCCATCCAGCCGCAGGCGCCCAGGACGGCTACTTTCACGGATCTACTCATTGGTCCTCTCCTGTCCACTCGAACTACTGGACCAGCTCGGCGCGCAGCTTTGATGCAGCGCGCAGTGTTACGGCGACGATCGTCAGCGCCGGATTCACCGCGGCCGAGGTCGGCAGCACGCTTGCATCCATGATGTAAAGGTTCTTGACGTCATGCGATCGGCAATGCGTATCGACGACCGAGGTCGCGCCATCAGTGCCCATCTTGGCTGTGCCGCACTGATGCGATGGCGTACGACGATCGAAAGCGCGCGACAGCACGATCGGAAATCCGGCCGCCTTGAACACGCCGCGCACCCGCTCGACCAGCGTCCTGTGACCGAGCATGTTGGAGCGCTGCCAGTCGACCACGATCGCCGACCCGTCAACCATGACCCGGCTTTCCTGATTGGGCAGGTCCTCGCTCATCACGTACCAGTCGAAGGAATACCGGGCGATCAGCCCCGTAACGAACTCCGGCACGCTGGGCATGTTGGCCTTGAAAATCGGTCCCGATATCTTGCCGAGCAGTTGCACGTTGCCGAGCGGAAAGCCGGTCTTGGAATCGTGCAGATAAAAGTCGTTGAAGCCGAAGGTCTTGGAATGGACCGCGGTGTTGCGCAGGCGTGGATCGAGCGTGATCATTGCGGTGCAGTTGTGGTTCATGAAGTTGCGGCCGACCTGGTCGGAGCCGTTGGCGAGACCGTTCGGATGCTGCCCGTTCGCCGAGCGCAGCAGGAGCGCCGCGGAATTGACCGCACCTGCCGCCAGGATAAAGCGGTTGGCGCGCACCGGCACGTCCTGCCCCTTGTGACGGATCATTGCTTGCGTGATCGTCCTGCCCGAGACGTCCGTGTCGAGGCGCAGCACCTCCGCGCCGGTCAAGAGTGCGACATTGTCGTGCACGAGTGCCGCCGCGAGCGGACCGGTTTCCGCGTCAATCTTCCCGGTAAAAGTGTCGGGGAAGGCATCCCACGGGGTCAGTGCGCGCTTCAGCCACGCGACATGATCGATCGCGATCGGCAGCGAACTTGGATGGATGCCGATCTTCCTCAGCCGCTGGCGGGCCTTGCCGATCGAGGGCTCGTCCGGAACGGCCGGAAAATCGTAGCGGGTCGAATGCAGCGGTTCTGTCGGATCGTCGCCCAGTTTGCCGCGGACGCAAAACAGCCGCTCGGCCTGGCCATACCACGGTTCGATCTCGTCATAGGAAAACGGCCAGCCCGGCGTCGAGCCCTCCATGTGCTGCTGCGGGGCGAAATCCTCCGCGCGGTTGCGGTACATGATCGCGCCATAGAATTTTGAATTGCCGCCGACATTGTAGAAATTGCCGGGGCTGAACGGCGTCCGCGTGCCGTCGAGCCAGGATTCCTTGGTGCGGAAATGCTTCCGCTGGAAGATCGCGCGCTCGTCGCGCGTCTCGGGCGTATCCTGAAGCTGCTCGCCGCGTTCGAGGATGAGGATGCGCGCTCCCGTGTCGGCAAGCACGGACGCAGCCGTCGCGCCGCCGATGCCCGATCCGATGATGACGATGTCAGCGGAAAGCTCTGTCACTGCGCATGCCTCGTGGGTGCTCGCCGCATGTTGGTTACGCCGCCTCGACCGCCTGCCCATACCCGACGTTCTTGCGCGCGAAGCGGCGTACCCGCACATTTGCCTGCTCGGCATGACCGGCGAAGCCTTCCATGATGCAAAGCCTGGAGCAGCGCTCGCCAATCATTGCCGAAGCCTCGTCAGTCACGATCCTCTGATACGTGCAGGTTTTCAGGAACTTGCCGACCCAGAGGCCGCCCGTATAGCGCGCTGCTGTCTTGGTCGGCAGCGTGTGATTGGTGCCAATTACCTTGTCGCCGTAAGCCACGGTCGTGCGATGGCCGAGGAACAGCGCGCCGTAGTTGGTCATGTTGGCGAGGAAGTAATCGGGATCTGCGGTCATCACCTGGACATGCTCGGAAGCCATGCGGTCGGCCTCTTCGACCATCTCTTCCAGCGTGTCGCAGACGATCACCTCACCGCAGTCTTCCCAGGCCTTGCCGGCAATGGCCGCGGTCGGCAGGATCTTCAGCAGCCGCTCGATCTCGCGCATTGTGTCACGGGCGAGCTTTTCGGAATTGGTCAAAAGCACCGCCGGCGAATTCACGCCGTGCTCGGCCTGGCCGAGCAGATCGGTGGCGCACAATTCACCGTCTGCCGTGTCGTCAGCGATGACCAGTGTTTCAGTCGGCCCGGCGAAAAGGTCAATGCCCACCTGACCGAACAGGAGACGCTTGGCCTCCGCGACATAGGCGTTGCCTGGTCCGGCCAGCATGTCGACCGGCTTGATGGTCTCGGTGCCATAGGCCATGGCGCCGATCGCCTGGACCCCGCCCATGCAGTAGATCTCGTCGGCGCCGGCAAGATGCTGCGCGGCGACGATCAGCGGTGCCGGGCGGCCCTTGAACGGCGGCGCACAGGTGATGACGCGGTCGCAACCGGCGACTCTCGCGGTCAGAACCGACATGTGCGCGGAGGCCAGAAGCGGATACTGTCCACCAGGTACGTAGCAGCCGACATTTTCGATCGGGATGTGTCGATGCCCGAGGATCACGCCGGGCAGCGTCTCTACCTCGATGTCGAGCAGGGAATCGCGTTGCGCTTGCGCGAAGTTGCGCACCTGGTCCTGCGCGAAGCCGATGTCGTCACGCTCCCGAGTCGTAAGGCTGTCGACACAGGCTCGGATCTCGGCTTCCGTGAGTTGGTAGGACGGCCGGTCAAGCCCGTCGAATTTCTTCGACAGTTCCCGAACCGCCGCATCGCCGCGTACCGCGACATCCGCCAGTAGCGCCTCCACGGTCGCGGTCAGCTTCGCGTCCTGCGCAAATCCCGTAGCAGCCTTGGACGATTTCAGCCGTCTGATCATGTCTGGACCTTTTGGCGAGGCGTTTCATTGCCCCTCATTCGAGGGTGAGGCCGGAGCGGCGCGTTTCAGAGGGCAACAGCTTTTGCGAAATCACATATGCTGTTCGAGTTCGCGGCCGGCGGCGTATTCCGCCTGCTCCTTCTCGTAGTAGGCGGGCGACGGGAAATCCCACCAGCCGGTGACGAACGGCCCAGCCGCATCGCGTGAGGTGGTCACCTCGACCAGCGCCGGCGCGTTGGAATCGAGCGCCGCCTTCAGCGTCTTCTCGAGGTCGGCCGAGTCCTCGACCTTCCAGGCTTCGATGCCGAAGTTCTTGGCCACTTCGGCAATGTTGGCGGTGTATGGCTCGCCGTTGCCCTTGTGGTGATTGAACTCGCTGCCGACATGGCGGCCCAACAACTTGCGCTGGCCGCCGCGGATCGACATATAGCCGCGGTTGTTCTGGACCAGGAACACGGCAGGGATGTCGTTCATGACAGCTGTGCCCATTTCCGGCAGTGACATCATGAAATCGCCGTCGCCGACCACTGCAACTACTTGGCGGTCAGGCTGGGCGAGCTTTGCGCCGAGTGCCGCCGGCACCGCCCATCCCATCGGCGAGAACGAACCCGAAGTGAGGTGCGTTCGCGGTTCATAGACCGGAAAGGTCTGCTTGACCGCGCCCTGCGTATTGCCCGACCCGGCCAAGATGATGCCCGAGCGGTCCATCACCTTGCGCAGCGCGCCGAGCGGCCGCTGCGACGTGAAGGGGCTTTCATTCGAGTCGCGGCGCGGCGCCAGCATCTCTTCCCATTCCGCCTTGGCCTTGCGAATATCGGCATGGAAGCGGTCACGCCGGCCGAGCGCGCGGCTCGACTGCTGGTCCGAGATCAGCGCCAGCATCGCCTCGAGCGTCGCGCGGGCATCGGCGACGATGCCGACTTCGGTCGGATAATTCTTGCCGATCTCATGATGATCGAGATCGATATGGATGAGCTTGCCCGGAGGGATGGAGAAGGACGCGCCCTTGCGGTAGCTCGACGCCGACCAGTCGGTGAAGCGGCAGCCGACCGACATGACGACATCGGCGCTGGCAGTGATCTGATTGCCGCAGGCTGTGCCGGTCTGACCGACGGCGCCGATCGACAGCGGGTGATCCTCGGGGAAGGCGCCCTTGCCATTCCAGGTCGAGGAGACGGCCGCCCCGACCTTCTCGGCCAGCGCAAGCAGCGCCTCCGAGGCATTGGAGCTGATTGCGCCACCGCCCGCGATGATGACCGGCCGCCCTGCCGAGAGCAGCAACGCTGCCGCCCTCTCGACAGCAATAGGATCGGGATAGGCCACGCCGATCGCCATGCGCGAAGCGAGCGGATGGATGGTGACGTCGGCCGCTTCGGTCTGAAGGTCCATTGGCACTTCTACATGCACCGGTCCGGGACGGCCCGACAGCATTGTGTTGAAGGCACGGTGCATGATGAACGGCAGTTCATCGACGCGGCCCGCCTTGTACACGCGCTTTGTCACCTGCTCGGTGATGCGCGGGAATGCGTTCTCCTGCTGGCGCTCCAGCTCCTGCATGACGCCATGGCCCTTCATGTGCGTCGCCGGACCGCCGGAAACATAGAAGGCCGGAATGGAGTCGGTGTAGCAGGTTGCCAAGCCGATGATGGTGTTGGTCGCGCCCGGCCCGATCGAGGTCGAGCACGCCATCGGCTTGCCCGAAGCCCGAAAATAGCCGTCGGCCATGTGCACGGCGCTCTGCTCGTGCATGACCTGGATGAACGGAATCTGCGAGCCTGACTCCAGAAATGCGTCGAACAACGACCAGATGCCGTGGCCGGGAACGCCGGCGACATATTCGACGCCGTACTCCTTCAGCGCTCGTGCTACAATTTGTCCGCCTGTCAAGTTCATGGGTTCCACCTCGTTTTCGCGTGGCCGGCGGGTCGATGGCTCGGCACCCGGCAGCAGGATCGAGGCAGAGTTTCAGGAAATTGTCATTGACGCACAATTTCGCAGACACTTGAATATTGACGCGACATGACGCAACATATGCGACATGTGACTTAAAGTGGGCGAGTTCGATGGAACACGACGAAAACCAGGTGGCCCACTTCTCGGCCAACCTGCGCCTGCTCTGCGAGCGTCACGGCTCGATCTCCGCCGTTTGCCGGAAGATCAATCTTAACCGTCAGCAATTCAACAAATATCTTTCTGGGCTGCACATGCCCTCGCCGCAGAACCTGCGGCTGATCGCCAATTACTTCGGCCTGAGCGTGCCGATCCTGTTTTCGCAGCCGGACGAGTTCCGCACTCTCGTGGAGGGAAATTTTTTCCACGCGATGGAAAATGTGCGCCGTTCGCCCGAGCTCAACAAATTCGTCGAAGCGATGATCGTCGAATCGAGCGGCGACCAGAAAGAGGTGCTGGGCGTCTGGGACCGCTACCAGTACTCGTCGATCTACAAGGGGTTCGTCCTGCGGTCGGCGTTCTGCATCTACAAGAACAACCAGTTCCTGCAGCACTACTATATCGAGCGGTTTCCGAGCTACGACGATCCGACGAAGACGGAATATGTTTTCAAATATTACGGCTTCGTCTTTCCGGTCGCCGGCCGACTTTTCACCGCCGACTTCGAAGGCATTCAGCGTAACGAGCTCACCTTCGGCGTCTATGCGCCGGTCAAACGCAGCTCATCAAAATTCATGTTCGGCATTGCCACAGGCATCGCGGCCACCATGTTCCGCCAGCCTTATTCGACCAAGGTGGCGCTGCACTACCGGGGACCTGGGTTGCTCAAGCGCGAGCACCTCGACGCACTGACCGTGCTCGACCGTGGCGACCCCTCAATCCCGCGCGAGGCCTTGCAATTTCTTGGCGATGGCTCCGAAATGATCCAGCTCGGCTGACGCAATCCGACGCGGCCGAAGCGTCAAACACGCTCGCCAAAGCGTTCGCCACGAAATTGCGGGAGCGTGCGCGGCCGTGTCAAATGGCGCGGTCCGGCTGAGCGCCGAACGGCCGGTCAGAAGGAGCGCGATTTTGGTAGCCACCGTCAACTCGACCATGATGCCGTTTTCCAACGTGGCGCACCTGCCATTCGAGGAAAAGCTGCGCGCCACGCGGTTGGCTGGATTCGGCGAACTTTCGCTGATGCCCCTGGAGGTCGAGCGCCTGCTGGAAGGTGGCATGAGTTTTGCCGAGATGAGGTCCCGCGCGGCCGACCAGGGCGTCTCGATCACCCGGCTCGATCCGCTCAACACCTGGCCGCGCATCTGGCGGCCCGACAACATGGACGAAGCCTATATCCGCTCTGTCGACACGACGCCGGATGAGTTCTTTCGGCTGATCGATGGGCTGGGTTGCACGCATATGAGCCTGAATGCCACATTCCCGTTGAATGCGATGTCGATCGACGAGATCACCCAGCACTACGCCGCCATCTGCCGTCGCGCCGCAATGTACGGGGTAACCTGCGACCTCGAATTCATCCCACTGTGGGGTGTGCCGGCGCTTGAGATGGCCTGGCAAATCGTCAGCGCAGCGGACCAGCCGAATTCGGGGCTGGTCTTCGATGTCTGGCATTTCGTCCGGAGCCGCTCGAAGCTCGATACCCTTCGCCAGATTCCCAGCGGCATGATCCACTGCCTGCAGCTGAACGACGGGCCGCTCGACCTTCCGGCCGGCATCTCGATCAAGGATGACTGCTACAACAGGCTCTTTCCGGGGGACGGCGACTTTCCCAACGTGGAGATCATCCGGATCCTGGCCGAGGGCGGCGGCCTCAACCAGGTCGGGCCGGAGGTCTTCTCCCCGATGCTTGCGACCATGTCGACCGAAGCGGTCGCGGCCAAATCCGCGGCCTCGATCGCTGCCGCTTTCGATGCGGCCGGCGTGAACGCCTGACGGCTTCCCTCTCCCGAGAGCTGACGCCTCGATTGGAAGCGATACTTAGCGCATCGTGCGCAACATCGCTTCACGAAACCCTGTCGTGCGAAATTGTTAACCGGCACGAAACTGCGGACTATCACCTGGCAAGAGCAGGCGACGGATCGATCTGACGACCTGCCGACGGGAACCACGAAGGCGTCGTTGATCGGCGCGGACAGTGTCGGACGGGGCCGGCTCGGATGGGCGGGCGATGGACGAAGCCTTGGGAGTGCTGCGAATGAGCCTTTCACGCACGAGGACGGGAGCATTGCTGGCCACGCCGGCGATACTCTACATGCTCGTCTTCTTCGTCGTGCCAAGCCTGATCCTGTTCGCCTACAGTTTCTGGTCGTCTGCGTCCTATCGGATCGTGCCGGACTTCCAGTTCGAGAACTATCTCGGCTCGCTGGCCTCGCCGGTCTTCTGGAAGGTCACCTCCAACGCCATCCGCATCGGTCTCTTCACCGCCACGGTCACGCTGATCCTGTCGATCCCGGTCGGCTACTATCTGGTCTATGTCAGCCGTTCGCAGACCATCCTCTATCTCATCCTTATAACGTGGTTCTCGAGCTATCTGGTGCGCATTTACGCTTGGCGCACGCTGCTCGGCACGAGTGGCGTGCTCAACACTGTGCTCCTCCAGCTCGGTGTTATCGATCACCCGGTCTCGGCTTTCCTGTTCAGCCCCTTCGCGGTGACGATCACCCTGGTCCATATATACCTGCCGTTCTGCATCCTGCTGGTCGTGTCCTCGCTGAGCGAGATCAAGCGCGACTTGGTCGATGCGGCGCGTGACCTGGGCACCTCGTCAGTCGGCGCATTCTTCAAGGTCATCGCGCCCAACGCGGCCAACGGCCTGGTCGGTGCCTTCATGCTGACCTTCATCCTTGTTGCGGGCGACTATGTGACACCGCAGATGCTGGGTGGCTCTTCGGGACAGACCACTGGCCTCCTGATCGCTGATCAGTTCCGCAAGACTGGCAACTGGCCGCTCGGCGCGGCGCAGGCTTTCCTGATGTTCGGTGTCTCGATCATCCTCTACGTCGTCATCACCGTGCTTGGCCGCGCCACCGGCCTGATCGTCAAGCGGCGAGCGAAAACCGAGCGGGAGATCTGACTGTGCTGCTGCGGATCATCGTCTGGGCCATCCTGGCCTTCCTGCTCGCGCCGCTGTTGATTATCGTGCTGTTCTCATTCCACGCGTCGCCGTCGCTGTCCTTCCCCTTCGCGGGATTTTCGCTGCGTTGGTACGAGGAGCTGTTCGGCAATGCGCAACTGGCCTCTGCGGTCATCAAGAGCCTGACGATCGCTCTACTCACCGCGCTGGTGACCCTGCTGCTTGGCGCCACGGCGTCGCTGGCCTGGCTGCGCTTCGGCCGCGCCGGCCGCGGCATGATCGAGGCGCTGACGATCACGCCGATCGCCCTGCCCGGCCTGTTCGTTGGCGTTTCGCTGCTTGTACTCTTCGCCCAGTCGGGCACCCAGCTCTCGACCGCCACGATCGTGATCGCTCATGTCGTCATCGCGATCCCGATCCTGATTGTGGCGATGAAGGCGCGACTGGCGCTGTTTGACCCCTCGCTGGAGGAGGCCGCGCGTGATCTTGGCGCCTCGCAGATGCAGACCTTTGCCCGCGTTACCCTGCCGTTGATCGCGCCGACCCTGATTGCATCCTCGATCCTGGCCTTCGCCGTGTCTTTCGATGAGTTCGTGGTCACCTCCTTCGTCGCCGGCACTGAAACGACCCTGCCCATGTACATCTGGTCGATGATGCGCCGCACGGTGACGCCGCTGGTCAATGCCATTTCGACACTCGCCCTCTTCTTCTCGATCGCAATCCTGGTTGCTTCCTGGCTGATCGGTCAGGCCCGTCGGCGCTCTGCGATTGCCGGCCGCCTCGAACAGTTGGAACCTTTGCCATGACCAATCCCAAGACGATCATCGATATCCGCGATGGCAAGAAAGTCTTCGGCAGTTTTACCGCGTTGACTGACATCAATCTCTCGATCCGCCAGGGTGAGATCCTGACGCTGCTCGGACCTTCCGGCTGCGGCAAGACCACGTTGATGCGCTTGATCGCCGGCTTCGAGACGCTGACCTCGGGCGCCATCAGCATCGACGGAAGCGATTGCGCCGGCACGCCGCCGGAACGCCGTCCGGTGAACATGGTTTTCCAGCGCTATGCACTCTTTCCTCATCTCGATGTCTTCGAAAACGTGGCCTTCGGCCTGAAGGTCAAGGGCATGCCCAGGGCCGACGTCAAGGAGCGGGTGAACCGCATGCTGCACATCGTGCAGCTGGACAATTTCGCCAGCCGCTACATCGACGAGATCAGCGGCGGCCAGAGCCAGCGCGTGGCGCTGGCGCGTGCCCTGGTCAACGGCCCCAAGGTGCTCCTGCTGGACGAACCGCTGGCCGCGCTCGACCTGAAGATCCGCCAGCACATGCTGGCCGAGATGAAGCGCATCCATACCGAGACAGGAGCCACCTTCGTCTATGTCACCCATGACCAGGACGAGGCGATGATCCTGTCGGACCGCGTCGTCTTGATGGAAAAGGGTCGCCTCGTGCAGATCGACCGGCCCGAGGACATGTATGCCAGGCCGAAATCGCTGTTTGCCGCGAAATTCCTTGGGGAAACCAACCTGTTCGATGCGACTGTCACCGCAGTGAACGGCATCGGCACCACCGCGGTCACGCCGGCCGGCATCCCCTTCCTCGGCGCCGAGACTGCGGATCGCCACGTATCGGAACGCATTACTGTTTCCATCCGCCCGGAATCCTTGAGTTTCCATGGTGGCGAAACGGCAGCCCAATCGGCCGAAGGTACTGTTGAAGATGTCGTCTTCATCGGCAGCCGCTCGTTCTACACTGTGCGTCTCGACGACCAGTCCCCGGTCCGCATCCAGGTGCAGCGTAACGGTCGCCTCGCTTTGCCGTCGATTGGCGACCGTACCCGCGTCTACTGGGACTCGGCCAACGTCGTCATGCTCCCGCATACCTGATGCGGCGCCAGAACTTGTGCATCTCCGGCGAGGTGCTTTCGCACACTGACGCACACAGCGCGCCATGAAGCGCCGGCATTCGGCACCATGCGAAATTGTTTCTTGCGAGCGCAGCCAACACAATCAAGCTCTTAACGGATCTCAAAAGGGGAATTCGACAATGAGAAAAATCTGGTCCACCGACGAAATCATGCAATTCGCAACAAGCCGCCGGTCTTTTCTTGGCGGCGCAACGGCGCTTGCCGGCGGCGCGATGCTCGCGCCGTTCATTCCCAATCTGGCGCATGCGGGCTCAGGCGATCTCCAGATCATGGCCTGGGAAGGCTGGGAACTGACCGACGAGCTTGCCGACTGGATTTCCAAGAACAACCTCAACGTCGAGGTCTCGGCGATGGGCAACCAGGACGACGTCACCACGAAGTTCAGCGTGCCGAATCCACCGCCTTTCGACGCTGCCGAATACAACCAGGGCTATGCCGACCTTTATCTCGATGTGCTGAAGATCACCAAGCCGCTCGACAAGTCCAAGCTGCCGAACTACAGCGCCGACAACCTTTTCGACGTCTTCTACGACAAGCCGACCTGGTTCCGTAACGGCGAACTGCACGGCGTACCCTACGCCTGGGGCCTGAACACCATCGTCTACAATCCGAAGATGATGGAAAAACCGACCTCCTATGAGGATCTCCTGAAGCCGGAACTGAAGGGGAAGATCGTGCTGGTCGACGACACGCTGGTTACCTGGCCGGTCGCGGCGGTGCTGGCGGGCTTCAAGACCTTTCCGAACCTCACCAAGGACGAGATGGCCAAGACCTTCGAGCACCTGAAGCTCTATCGCGATCAGGCCCGCACCATCAGCCTGACCTATGGCGACGTCGTGTCGCTGATGGTGTCCGGCGAGGTCGCTGCCTGCTTCGCCGGCTGGACCGGCATCCCGACCGAGACCGCAAAGCAGAATGTCGAGACGATCTATACCATCCCCAAGGAAGGCGCCGCGACCTGGTGCGACGCCTGGTTCATGCCGCCTGGCGCCGACAACGAGGAAGCTGCCTACGAGTTCTTCAACCAGGCGATTTCACCGGAGGTGCAGGCCAAGGTCGTCACCCGAAATGCGGCCGGTGTCGTCTCGTCGAAAGCGGTCGACCTGCTGCCGCCCGAGACCAAGGCGCTGTTCGACTATTCCGACGTCGAAGGCATCTTCAAGGCCGCGCCGCTTCTCGGCATTCCGCCGCTCGAGTCGAACCAGTATGCGACGTATGCCGACTGGGTCGCCGCCTGGAACGAATTCAAAGCAGGCTGACCACACCCAACCAGAGCGAGGCGCATCCTCCCAGCGCTACCTGCGAGGCGGCGGCCGTGCATGCGGCTGCCGCACCTTTACCGAGCAGCTTGTGCAACAGGGGCAGCACCAATGCCAGACTACATCGTCATTGGCGGCGGCTCCGCCGGCTGCGTAGCCGCTTCGCGGCTGTCGGAGGATGCTGGCAGTTCCGTGCTCCTGCTGGAGGAAGGGCCTGAAGATCGGGCCATCGAAATCCATCTGCCGGTGATGGTCTACAAGACCGCAACCGGCAACCTCTTGCAGCGGTTTGAACAGGAGCCGACGGCCGAGAATCCAAAGGCCACGCCGCCGACCATGGTGCAGGCGCGCGTGCTGGGCGGCGGCAGTTCCGTCAATGCCATGCTCTACATACGTGGCATTCCGTCGGACTATGACTGCTGGGCCGAACAAGGTGCCGAGGGCTGGGCTTACAAGGATGTGCTGCCCTTTTTTCTGCGCGCCGAGGACAACGACACGCTGGCGGGCGACGCGCATGCATCGGGCGGGCCGCTGAAGGTTTCCAATCCGCAATATGTCAACCCGTTGACGCGGACCTGGCTCAAGGCCTGCCAGCAGGCGGGGATTCCCTATGTCGCCGATTTCAACGCCGGTGAGCAGGCCGGTTCGGGTCTCTACCAGATCACGGCGCGCAACGGCCGCCGTGCCAGCGCCGCGGTCTGCTATCTGAAACCGGCGCGCAGTCGGCCGAACCTCAAGGTGCAGACTGGCGCCCGGGCTACGCGTATCCTGGTCGAGAACAATCGCACCGTCGGGGTTGAATACGTCCAGGGTGGGCGCACGCGCGTCGCGCGTGCCGAGCGTGAAGTGATATTGTCGGCAGGCGCGATCAACTCGCCCCGCCTGCTGCTGATTTCCGGCATCGGCCCGGCCGAGCATCTGAAAAAGACCGGCATCCCCGTCGTACACGATCTTCCCGGTGTCGGACGCGGTCTGCAGGACCATGTGGATTGCTACCTGATCTATGAGCTGAACGGTCCCCACGGCTACGACAAATACAAGAAGCTACATTGGAAGGCTTGGGCGGGTCTTCAGTATGCGCTGTTTCGGCAGGGACCTGTCTGCTCCAACATCATTGAGGGGGGCGCCTTTTGGTGGGGCAATGCCGACGATCCGCACCCCGACCTGCAGTATGCCTTCCTGGCCGGTTCGGGCGTCGAGGAAGGCGTGGCGACGGTCGAAAGCGGCCATGGCTGCACGCTCAATGTGTGTCAGACACGGCCGCGGTCGCGTGGATTCGTCGAGTTGCGTTCGCCAGATCCGTTCGCACCGCCAAGAATCGTGCCGAACTACCTGTCCGACCCGTACGACCTCGACACGATGGCCGAGGGGGTACGGCTTGGCCAAGAGATCATGGGACAGCCAGCCCTTAAGCCGATCGTCAAGCGCGAGCAATATCCCGGACGGCTGATGCGCACCAAGGATGACTATCGCGGCTATGTGAAGGAGATGGCGCAGGGCGCACTGCACCCGACCGGCACCTGCCGGATCGGCAGGGATCGCATGGCCGTGGTCGACAGCGAGTTGCGGCTGCATGGCCTCGACGGGCTACGCGTCGCGGACGCCTCGGTCATGCCGAGTGTGCCTTCAGGCAATACCAACGCTCCATCGATCATGATCGGTGAGCGCGTCGCCGACTTCATAGGTCGCCGCCGCAACGCGCACTGAACCGAGATTATTTTCTTATGCAGGAGGCATAAAATGAGCGACAGAAAAGGAATGCCGGGGTTGACCGCCATGGACCATATCGGCCTTGTGGTGCCCGACATGAAGGAGGCGATCGCCTTCTTCGGAGATGTCATCGGCTGCGACTTCATCTATTCCGGCGGCTCGATGAAGGACGACAACGGCACCTTCATGCAGGACAAGATGAACATCCATCCGCGCGCCAACATGAAGGAAGTCGTCTTCATGCGCTGCGGGAACGGCAGCAACATCGAGCTGTTCGACTTCGAGGCGCCCGACCAGAAGCGGGTGTATCCGAGGAACAGCGACATCGGCGGCTACCACCTTTGCTTCTATGTCGAGGATATCGAGGCGGCCGCCGACTACCTGACAGGTAAGGGCGTCAAGGTCTTCGACCGACCCGAACTCGAAAAGCAAGGACCGGGAGCGGGAGAATCCTGGGTTTATTTCGAGGCACCGTGGGGGTTGCAGATGGAGCTGATCAGCTATCCAAACGGCAAGGCCTACGAGACAGATGCGCCAACGCTTCTCTGGAAGCCGGCTCGCTAGCTCGCAGTATTTGGGGCACTAAATGTTCGCGGGACAACCGCGAACAGTGGAGTTCGTTGCACCGATCCTAGATCCAACCGCCGTCCACGATAAATTCCTGCGACGTGCACAACGCGCTGTCATCAGCAGCCAAAAACAATGCCATTGCCGCGATATCGTCGGGCTGGATGCGCGTTGGAATTGCCTGCAGCGCGTCGATACGAGCTTCCCCCTCGGGCGTAAGGTGTTCGCGCCTCTGTCTTTCCGTCATCACCCATCCCGGAACAAGCGTGTTGACCCGGATATTGAAAGGACCGAGGTCTCGGGCCAGGCCCTTTGTCAGACCGTGCGCGCCAGCCTTGGCTGTCATGTATGCGGGGAAGTTCGACCCGATACGCGTGCTTACCGAGCCAAAGTTGATGATCGACCCGCCTCCAAGACGCTTCATCTGCGGGATAACGGCCTGTGCAGCGAAGAACATCGGCCGCTGGTTGATAGCCATTCTGTTGTCCCAGTATTCAACGGTAACGTCCTCGATCTTGTGGCGTGTGTCATTGGCGGCATTGTTGACCAAAACCGAGACCTCGCCGAGATCTCGCCCGACACGCTCTATTGCCATCTGGAGCGCGGCGATATCGCGGATGTCACATTCGATGAACACCGGTGGATGAACGTGCTCGCTCAGCGATGTCACAACCGCTTCAGACAAGGCTTTCTCGATATCCACGAAGGCAACCTTTGCTCCTTGCCAGGAAAATCTCTGGACAAGCGCTGCGCCGATGCCAGAGCCACCTCCGGTGATGAAGATGACTTTGCCCTTGAGCGAAGGGTAACAGGCCGAGTGCCTTCGAGAACCCATCGTCTGCATGTAAATCCGCTTTCATTTTTTGGATGATAGGGGAGCAAGTCAGACAGGCTGCCCCGAGGTGGCGTCACGCGCTCAAACCGTCACGGTGATGCCGCCGTCGACGAAGAGCGTATGACCGTTGATGAACGAGGAAGCTCCGCTGGCAAGAAACACTGCGGCCCCGATGAGTTCTTCAACATTGCCCCATCGACCGGCAGGTGTGCGCCTCTCCAGCCACGCGGAAAACTCGGGATCGTGAACGAGTGAATCGTTGAGCGGCGTCTTGAAATAACCAGGGGCGATGGCGTTGACCTGCAAACCATATTTTGCCCAGTCCGCACACATGCCTCGGGTCAGATTTCTGACCGCCCCTTTAGTCGCTGTGTAAGGCGCGATGCCTTGACGGGCGAGTTCGCTCTGGACTGAGCCGATATTGATGATCTTCCCGCCGCCGCGGCTGATCATGCCTTTCGCCACGGCTTTGCTCATATGGAAAATGCTTGAGAGATTGGTACGCAGAAGCTCGTCCCATTTGTCTTCCGGAAAATCCTGCAATGCCGTGCGATGCTGCATGCCGGCGTTGTTGATGAGGATGTCGATCGGGCCGATCGACCTTTCAATTTCATGGACCCCTTGCCGGGCCGCTGGGGCATCTGTCACGTCGAAGGCCGCCACCTTGACCGACAGGCCGTTGTTGATCAGATTTTTGGCGGCGTCCGTCAGTTGCGGTTCGCGGCGGCCGTTCAGGACGACACAGGCGCCGTGCTCCGCCAGGCCGCTGGCAAGGGCCAGGCCGATGCCCTGGCCCGAGCCCGTAACCAAGGCGATTTTGCCTTTGAGGTCGAAAAGCGATTGCACCGGCACGCTTTCGATCACGAAGCGTACGACACCGGCGTCGCGTGCCAGCCGTCTTTTCGTTTCTCCCAGAAGGCCGCTCTCAGCTGCGCGGAGATCGGACCCGGGCGGTCGTTCCCGAGGATTCTCTTTGCAAGTCGGCTTACCGGCATAATGCCGCCAGCCGTGGTCGAGAAAAAGATCTCGTCGGCGGCTTCAAATTCGTTGCGGGAGATATCCCGGACCTCACAACGAATTCCAAACTCGTCGCAGAGTTCGATTACTGTTTTTCGAGTGATGCCCTGGAGCGCACCATGTTTCGGCGTGATGACCTTGCCATCGATGACGGCGAAGACATTGAAACCCGGGCCTTCGGTTACGTTTCCATCGCGATCCAGCAAAACGCATGTTTCAGCGCCTTCATCATGCGCTTCGAAGTTCCCGCGCGTCAGGTCGCCCCAATGAAAATTCTTGATCGTCGGGTCGAGCGACTCCGGCGCAATTCGCTGCGGAGACGCGACCATTGCATGCACGCCGCGTTCCTGTTGCTCAGGTGTGAACACCCACACCCAAGGCATGACATGGCAGATCAGGTAACTGCGGCCGTTGATGGGATGAAGCGGCACACCGCGCGGCGGACGGGAGCGGACACAGTCCATCGCCACATAGGCCTCACGCAATCCGGTGCGTCGCACCAGTTCGGCGAGGACAGATTTGATCTCATCGTCGCTTTCCTTCGGATTCATCCGCAGCTTCGTCATTGAGGTGCGAAAGCGATTGATATGATCGTCAAGCCGAAAGAATGCGCCGTAGTAGACGCCCACGACATCGTAGGTAACGTCTGACCGGCGGTAACCCCATTCGGTGATGCCAAGTTTTGCATCCTTGAGAGGCATGAATTCACCGTCAATGTAAGCCGCACCGGCGGACCAATCGACTTCTGTCATTGCAATTCTCCTTGATCTGAAAGTTTGGCTGCGGGCGGAGCTACGCGGTCCGATTCAAAAAACAATCGGGCATTGGCCGGTGGCTACACGGCCACCGCCAGTTCGTTCCGGCCGGATCGCAGGATGCGTGTTTGGACGATGTCCAATTCAAGATTGTCGTCTTCAGGAGATCCCTTGACCGCAACTCCGTAGACATCTCGCGCGCGCTGCACGCTGATCCAACCTTCCGCAAGATCGTGCAGCACCCGCGCCGGATCGCGTTCCTGGGGGGAGCCATATCCACCGCCGCCTGAGGAGTGAGAGATCATGCGCTCGCCCGGCTGCAGAGTTGCCCCGTAGCAGGGGGGAAGATCGACGACTGAACCATCGGACTTGCGCATGGCCGCCCTGGACACACCGCCTGCGCCACCGCTGCGAGCGCCCGCGGCGGGGGTGATGGTACCGTCAGCGGTGTAGAGAACCGTCAGCGGGTTTCCGCCCCAGGGGCCGTACTCGCAATAGACCGATGGCGCTCCGCGAAAAGTGCCTGCCCCCTCGGTGTCATCGAGGATATGGCGATCGTAGACAATGATTGGATGGTGGAGCTCATCGACCTCAACGCTGTCGATATGGCACATCCCCGCGTTGCCAGCATGGATCATGGTGAGAAAGCCGTCGGTAACCGGCGTGCCGGCACCGCCGCTGATGCCGATGTGGACTTGATTGATGAATGGCTCGTCATTGTTGTAGGGATCGCGCCCGGAGATGACACCCATTCCTGGGGGCTGGATTGGACCGGTCGCGGCTTGCCCATAGCCGGCCGAAAGCTCTGCTATCGCGCGCTGCACCGGATTGGTAACGTGGTCGGCGAGATTGGTGGTCGCCACCGAACACGAAGCCGGATGCCTCGGTATGCCGACGCAGCAGTTTTCGCGAAGCCGAATGTCAATTCGTCGAAAGCTGCCCGCATTGGCTGTGACATGGTGATCGAGGATTCCGTTGAAAATCCCGATCATCGCCGCGCTCTTGGCGGTTGCCTCCGTAAGATTGAGACCGCAGGGCTGGCAATCAGGGTTATCGCGCAGATCGACAATAATCCTGGCCTGGGCCGTATCGACTTCAACGTCTACCTTGACGGGAATGCCATCCGGGATACCAGGGAACGGGTCGTGCGCGGATACAAGGACGACACGGCCGGAAGACAGTCTTGCGATCGCCTCGATCATTTTTTGCTCGGAATAGTCAAACCAGCGGGTGGCGTAGCCTTCAAGCATGTCCCAGCCGATCTCGCGGCCAAGGTTGAGAAGCTCGCGTTCGCCGATGCGGACCGATCCGAGGCTTGCAAGAAAATCGCCCCACCATTGGTCCGGAACCCGGATACGGGCCTGACACATACGGACGATGTCTTGGTTGGTCTTGTAGTCTTCCTGAATCTTCGTTGCGGAAAAGACCAGGGCGCCCTCTTCGTACAAATCCTTCACGTCAGCGAGATAGCTGGAAGGACGGGAATTGCCGCAGTCTGCCTGATGTGCCTTGGCCAGCACGAAGAAGCGCAGGATGCCCTCATCGTCGATGACGGGAACGATCATGCAGTGGTCGGCCGCGTGGGAGTTTCCCTCATATGGACTGTTATGGAGGAAGCAGTCACCGCGCTTCAGTATCGGATGGTGCTTGAGGACCGCCTGGCACATCAAATCAGGGCCGATGAGCGTATGGTTAGGCAGGCTTTCTGCGGCCGCCAGCAGCTTGCAGTCGGCGGTCAGAACGACACATGAGAAATCATGGGCCGTGTTGAGGATCCCGGAGCGGGCGGTTCGGAAAAGAGTGTTTTGCATCTTGCGTGCAATCGTCTCCATACGACTGGAAATCATCGCCATCTGAACGCCGTCCGGCGCCTTCTTCAAAATTTGCTCAGACATAGGTAAGCACCTCCTTAGAATGTCACGCGCAGGCCACCGCTGGCCGTGCGTTCTGCGACTGTGCCGGGATCAACCACGACGGTGGTGAACGAGGATTCGATGATGGCCGGGCCGGGAACCGGTTCGCCCGGCTGCATGGCCTCGTAACGATGAACGGCGACGTCGCTCCAGCCGAGTTCGGTGAAGTAGACCGGTCGCTTTGCGCGACCACCGGCAAAATCGCCTTCGGGAGGGAGCGTGCCGGCAGCCCGATCGTTCAGCCTGCATCTGACCTTGGCGCGCCAGGTCACGAATTCCACATGGGAATTGCGGTCGCTTATTTCGAAAATACGCTGGTGGGTGTCATGGAAGGCATCCGTCACCTGCTGCAGATCGTCTTCGCTCTTCACCTGATCGAGCGGGAGGGGAACGTCGATTTCCCAGATCTGATGTGGATACCTCGCTTCCACGGAATACTCGATCTGGCAGTCGAGAGCCCCGGCGCCGGGTCCTTCCGTGAACTCAAGGCATCGCTTCCTCAGGTCTGCCAGAACCTCGTTGATCCTCTCACCCGCAAATCTGTCGCTCGTCGTAAACTGCAGTTGCGCATAGTCCGACGAAAGCTCCGACATCAGGGCCCCGGCTGCGCTCATCACGGCACCTGCCTCGGGGATGAGGACGCCGGCACATTGAAGACGCCTTGCGACCGCGACCGCATTGAGTCCGGCAGCACCACCGCCGCCGATCATCACGGCCGAGGTGGGATCGATGCCCTGATTGACCGTGATTTCCTCGATCGCTCCGACCATCTTTTCGGTCGACAGTCTCAGGACGGCGGCAGCGGCTTCCTCCACTTTGATGCCGAGCGGCTCGGCCACCTTCATGCGCAATTGCCGGCTAGCCTCCTTCCGATCGAGGACCATGGCGCCACCCAGAAAGAAGTCCGGATCGATGTAGCCCAAGACCAAGGCGCAGTCGGTGACGGTAGGTTCGGTTCCACCGCGGCCGTATGCGACCGGCCCGGGCGTCGAGCCGGCGCTCTGCGGACCGACCTGCAGAATTCCGCCGCTGTCGACCCATGCGATCGAGCCGCCTCCGGCGCCGATACTCTTGATATCGACAGATGGAAAGCCGGTCATATGGCCGCGCGTGCGCTGGCCGATCCACGTTTCACGGCTCCAGGGGATGCGTCCGTCACGCACCAGGCTGACGTCAAAGGTGGTTCCACCCGTGTCCGCGACAATCGCGACGGCGTTGCGAAAATCGCGCTCTGCATAATAGCGGCCGGCGACGGGCGCCATCGCCGGTCCGGAATTGATCGAATGGATGGGAGCACGTGCAACTGCCGCCGCATCCATGATGCCGCCACCCGAGGTAACCATCAGCGTGCGGCCGTTGAAACCGGCGTCCTGCAACCTGTTGGTCAAACCATCGAGATAACTGGACATCAGCGGTTTCAGCGAGGCGTCGATAACGGTCGCGGAAGCTCGACGATATTCGCGCAGGGTTGGATTCAGCTGATGCGAGAGCGTGTATGGAACATCCGGCAGATGCACCTTGAGCAGTTCTCCGATCCGCCGCTCATGAACCGGGTTGACAACCGACCACAGGAGGCAGACGCCAACGGCTTCAATTTTCAGCGCCTCCAGTTTTTTGATTGTGGCGACGAAGTCGGCTTCGTTCAGCCCTTCGACGATATTGCCGCGAGCATCGACGCGCTCATTCGCTTCGAACGTATATCGCCGGGGCACATAAGGTTCAGGGTAGGCAACCGTGAAATTGAACGGCTCTATTCGTCCGCCTTCGCGCATGACCAGGATGTCACGATGACCTTTGGTCGTGATGAAGGCCGTTTTCGCGGTCTTGCCAGTAATGATCGCGTTGATGGCGCGGGTGGTGCCGTGTACGAACATGGCGCAGCGGTTCAGAAAGTCCCCGAGCTCCAGTCGGTAGTGCCTGGCTGCGAGGTCCAGGGCATCGAGCACGCCGCGCACCGGGTCGTCAGGCGTCGTCGATGCTTTGAACAGCCTAATCTCGTTGCCATCTTCAACGACAAGGTCGGTGAAAGTACCACCGGTGTCGCACGCCATCCTGAGATGATTTGCGCTGGGGCTGGTCTGGGTGGCGTGGGTGTCCATAAGGCAAGCCTCTTTCGTGCCGGCGCGGATGCATCCGGCCGGATATTCTGGGGTTGTTGGAAGAAGCGCAGTTCGGGGGCTGTTATTCCAAGGGCTTCCGGACACGTGTGCTAGCCTCTTCCTGTGGCTTGGCACATGTGTCTCGAATGACGAGTTCGGGCAGAAAGATCGTGTCGGAGCCGGCACTGGTCGGCGCCGCATTCGGGTTGAGAACGCGCTCGACGGCAGCGCTGGCCATCGCCTCGATAGGCTGACGTATGGTTGTCAGTGCAGGGAATGACAGCTGGCTGATCCAGGCATCGTCCACGCCAATAATCGACATGTCCTTTGGAACGGCAATGCCGGCGGAACGGAATGTCGCCAGCAACCCCAGCGCGATCATGTCGTTGAACGCGATGATAGCCGTGGGCCTGGGCGACAGCGCCGCCACATCGGAAGCGGCATCGCGACCGACCTCGACCATCTGGGCGTCTGCGATATCAAGCGCGCTCTGGTGACGCTCCAGCACAACAGCCTGACTGTCATCGAGTTCACGATCTTTCATCGCTTTCTTGAAACCGGACAACCGCATCACCCGGCTGTGGGTGATGAGGGGATCGGTGACATAGGCAATCCGCCGATGACCAAGGGCAAACAGATGCTCCACAGCCATCCCGATTGCCGCCTCGTGATCGAGATTGACCGTATCAAGCCGAGCAAGCTTCAAATCGAGCCTGTTGGCGTCCACAGCAACGATCGAAAGGTCGCTCCACGCAGAGTAATAACCCCGCCTGGTGTTCAGGGGCGCGATCGTGATGAGGTCGGCAACGCCAACGGCGGCCAGATTGTCCAGAAACTCCTTCTCAAGCTTCGGGTCGCGCATGGTGTTGCACAGATGAACCCTGTAACCCGCCTTCACCGCAGCCTGTTCTATCGAGAACACCATCTGCCCGTTGAAGGGATTGACGATGCTGGGCACGACAAGGGCAATTACCCGGGCCCTGCCGGTCTTTAGCTGGCGGGCTGCCTGGTTCGGCCGGAAATCCAGTTCGGCAATTGCGGTTGCAATGCGTGTCCGTGTCTCCGTTCCGAGGCGGTGGAATCGATTGTTTATGTAATTCGAGACGCTGCTCACGGATACGCTCGCGGCTTTCGCAACATCCTGAATGGTGACGCGCTCGGCGGCATCCGTGGGCGATCCGCTCTTTGGTGGCATGACGTTCAAATCTCCCAAGGTCCCAAAGAACCTCATTCTACGACTCCCACGGCAGAACGGAACCTCGACTGGTCGCCAGCCAGCTCGCAGTCAAAATGGCGATCTGTTTGTAAAACGATACACCGATAAATATCCGTGTCAATCGAGAATCAAACAGAGGTCTCACCAAGCCCTAACCCCGTTAACTGCCGAGCATCGAGAGATTCTCGTGTTTGGCCCGATCAGGTCCTTAGCCAAGGGAGTTGACATATTAAAAAATTTCAGTGTATCGTTTTACCTAATGCAGCAAGCCGAAGAGCTTCGCAGCAGGCTCACCGACGCTGACCAAGCCGAGCATTGGCAACGCAGAGCCTGAAACTTGCACGATCGTTTTTTGCGATGCCGCAAGTCCGACGGGTACCGGGACGAAGTCGGCAACGACAGAGCTTTACATCATCAAAAACCGACGGAGACGGAACATGAAAAAGATTCTTCTGGCTGCCGCTTGCCTAGCGCTACTCGGTGTACCTGCCGAGGCTGAAACGATCGGCTTCAGTATGCAGCGGTTCGACGACAACTTTCTTGCGATTCTTCGCAGCGGCCTGGAGGCACATGCCAAAGACCTTGGGAACGTGACCTTGTTGATCGAGGATGCGCAGGGCGACATCGCGCGGCAGCAAAGCCAGATCGAGAATTTCATTGCCGCCAAAGTCGATGGGATGATCGTGATTCCGGTTGAGGCCGATGCCGGCGTTGCAATGTCGAAGACTGCCGACAAGGCTGGAATCCCTCTGGTTTTCGCCAACAATCAGCCTTCCAACGTCGATGCGCTGCCAGAAAAGCAGGCTTTCGTCGGGTCCGACCAGATCCAGGCAGGCAGCCTAGAGGCGCGCGAGGTGTGTCGCCTGCTGGGCGGCAAGGGCAAGGCCGTGATTCTGATGGGCGAGCTCGGAACCCTGGTTGCGCGTGGCCGCACCGAGGCGGTGCACGAGGTCTTCAAGTCCGATGACTGCAAGGGCATCGAAATCGTCGAAGAGCAGACGGCGACCTGGTCGCGCACGCAAGCGCTCGACCTGACCACAAACTGGCTGTCGGCAGGCCTGAACTTCAACGCTGTCATCGCCAACAACGACGAGATGGCGCTCGGTGCGCTTCAGGCCATCAAGGCAAGCGGCGGATCAACCGGCGATTACGTGGTTGCCGGCATTGATGCGACGCAGGACGCCTTGACAGCCATGAAGTCAGGCGACCTCAAGGTGACCGTTTTCCAGGACGCCATCAGCCAGGGAAAAGGTGCGCTCGATACCGTTCTAAAGCTGGCGCGAGGCGAGAATACCGACAGAAAGGTCTTCACCACGCTCGAACTCGTCACCAAGGACAACATGGACAAGTACCTGAACAGGAATTGATCGCCAACATCGCGCGCCGGTCATTGATCGGCGCGCGCGGACTGTTTCGTTCGATCTGGATTGGGGACTACTTCCATGCAGACCACAGTCGCCGTTACACCAATCCCACTCGGCATTGAGGACAAGCGTCAGCCCTGCCTGCTGAGCGTGACCGGGATCAGCAAGTCGTTTCCGGGCGTGGTGGCACTCGACGACGTGAGCTTTCAACTCAGGCGGGGCACTGTCCATGCACTCATGGGCGAAAACGGCGCGGGGAAATCCACGCTGATGAAGATCCTGGCCGGGATATACCAACCCGATGCGGGAAAAATCCACCTTGACGGCGTTTCCGCTCAGTTCAAGACGCCGCTCGACGCGCTGATGCAGGGTGTAGGCATGATCCATCAGGAGTTGAACCTGATGCCCTCGATGACAGTCGCGGAAAACATCTGGATCGGCAGAGAGCCGCGCAACCGATTTGGGATGGTCGATCATCGGCGCATGAATCGCCTGTCTTATGAGCTTCTGACGGAACTGAAAATCAACCTAAATCCAGAGGCGGAAGTTCGCCATCTGTCGATTGCCAGCAGGCAGATGGTAGAAATCGCGAAGGTGGTTTCCTACCGCTCACGCGTCCTGATCATGGACGAGCCCACATCGGCGCTGACAGAGCGCGAGTCGGCCCACCTCTTCGAGATAATAGACGGCCTGAGAAACCAGGGCATCGGTATCGTCTACATCTCGCACAAGATGCATGAGATCTTCGAGATCGCTGACGAAATCTCCGTTTTCCGTGACGGCAGATATATCGGCACCCATGCGGCGGCGGCCACCAGCCGCGACGAGATCATTCGCATGATGGTCGGCAGGGACATCTCAACGCTGTTTCCGAAAGAGAACGTACCGACCGATGATGACTTACTTTCGGTTCGGGACCTCGCTTTGCGCGGCGTCTTCTCGGACGTCTCTTTCGATCTGCGGGCGGGCGAGATACTGGGCCTCGCCGGTCTGATCGGCTCGGGGCGGTCCAACGTTGCCGAAACCATCTTCGGCGTGACGCCCGCCACCAGCGGCGAGATACGGATAAGGGGGCAACGCGTCGATTTGAAATCGCCACGCGATGCGGTCGACAACGGAATGGCTTTCCTGACAGAAGACAGAAAACAAAGCGGCTGTTTTCTCGTCCTCGACATCCTCGAGAACATGCAGATTGCCGCTCTTCAAAGCCAATTCGTCAAAGCCGGATTCGTCCAGAGCAAGGCGATTGCCGCGGCATGCCGCGAGATGAGCAAGACCTTGCGTGTCAAGAGTTCCGGAATTCACACCACAGTCGAAAACCTTTCAGGTGGCAACCAGCAGAAGGTGCTGATCGGCCGCTGGCTTTTGACCAAACCGGGCATCCTCATCCTCGACGAACCGACACGCGGCATCGACGTTGCCGCCAAAGCAGAGATTCACGCTCTGGTTTCATCGCTCGCCAGCGCGGGAGCGGGCGTCATTCTAATTTCCTCGGAAATGCCGGAGATCCTTGGAATGAGCGATCGGATCATGGTGATGCATGAAGGCAAGATCACCGGCGTTCTGGACCGCGATGAAGCGACGCAGGTCAAGATAATGGAACTCGCTTCAAAGTAGGCGAGGAATAGAGGAACTGCACGATGGGAAAAGACACAACAGCCGCCGCCATTCCTGAGTACAGTGGTAGCTTTGGCGGCTGGCGAAAACCGCATGAGCTCAATATCTTCCTAGTTCTGGTGGGGATCGTTCTTCTCTGCGAGGTGTGCGGCTGGCTTTTGATCGGGCAGAGTTTTGTCTGGAATCCGCAGCGTCTTACGATCACCATCCTGCAGGTTTCCGTGGTCGGGATCATCGCAATCGGCGTGACACAGGTCATCATCACCGGCGGCATCGACCTTTCTTCGGGTTCCGTCGTGGCGGCAAGCGCGATGATGGCGGCTGGGTTTGCCCAATCCGCGGAATGGTCGAAGGCTCTCTATCCATCACTGACCGATTTGCCGGCTATCGTCCCGGTCGCCATCGGTGTCCTGATCGGCTTGGTTGCAGGCATAACCAACGGCGTTTTTGTTGCCTATGCCCGAATCCCGCCGTTCATCGCGACGCTCGGAATGATGGTTTCGGCAAGGGGCATTTCGAAATGGTATACAAAAGGGCAGCCCATTTCGGGGTTGACCGAGCAATTCACCGCAATCGGCTCGGCTGCGTGGCCGGTGCTTGTCTTTGTGGCCGTTGCCATGATTTTCCATGTGGCGCTTCGCTACACACGATACGGCAAGTACACCTATGCCATTGGCGCGAACGTCCAGGCAGCGCGGGTCTCCGGCATAGATGTCGAGAGGCATCTCGTTAAGGTGTACGCGATTGCTGGAATGCTCGCTGGGCTCGCCGGCATCGTCACCGCGGCACGCGCGCAGACGGCTCAATCTGGCATGGGATACATGTATGAACTCGATGCGATTGCCGCAGCAGTGATCGGCGGAACGTCCCTTGCTGGCGGGGTGGGCCGGATTGGGGGCACCGTTATCGGCGTGGTGATCTTGGGCGTGATGTCGTCAGGCTTCACGTTTCTGCGGGTCGACGCCTACTATCAGGAAATCGTGAAGGGCTTAATCATCGTCACGGCCGTGACCATTGATGTCTACCGGAATCGGCAGAAGCGCTCCTAGATTGAGTCCATTTTCGAAGGGTTTCTCGTCGCCTTGTTGACAAACATGGGCCAAGCCGCGCGTCTGATCCTATAAAGAGGGGCCGCTGCTCGAGCGTCGGGAGGCGCGGGGCGATCTTGGCCGTCACAGAGGCAGCGGACGATCGACCGCAACACTTTCGGGGCGGGGCCTGTGGTGGACAGCGCCCGGCGCTCATGCAAGGGCCGCGTATATTTCACCGACTTCTTTGGCAACCAGGACGATTTGACGATCAGCGTCAAATTAGACGTGACCGACTTTGACCGCCTCCATCTCTTAAGCTGGTCAGCCATGTCGCTTTGGACGCACCGCTGAGGGCCTGCTGTAAGGCTTCTGCTCACGGATCTGTAGGCCTGCGGGGGTGGGTCTCAGGGTAAGCCGGCAACACTACTGGAAGTGCATTTGGTGGCGCATACGCCAGCGCATGTTGCACAATTATTTCACTGGGCTAGACGGCCTCAACCTCGCGGAAATTCCGCCACAGGCGGTTCACGGCGGGGAACAAGTTGTGCACCCCCTCCAGCTGGGCGATACGATCGCGGACGGCAGCCTCGCTGATCACATCCAGCGGCATGCCCATCTGCTGGAGCCAGAGCGCCGAGAACTGCCAATCAGAACACTTACCACCCGAGAGCCACTCGGCGATCTTGTCCGGGCGATAATATATGCGGTTGCCCTGCCCCCGCCGCATCGGTTCGGTTGCGGGCCCGAGATCTCGCATTCTCCAATTCGCCAAAACTTGAATCGAGGTGCCCAGAAACCGTGCTGCAAGGCGAGAGGGTATCGGGCGCCATGGAGGAAGGTTTGTCGTCATGGCAACCGCGATGAAGTGCTTAATGTCGACGTGCTTGGCGATCCCCTTCGGTGTCCAACTGTCCAATTGTCCAACCTCTTTTTCTTCAAAATGATAGTTAGAAGAGATATAAGTCTGCATGCTCCCTTGCTCCGCGCACCTGGCTAGATTGCCAGTTTGACAGCTGCCGCGACGACTGGCATCAATCCCGATGTGATGACATCCGAGTCTCTACCCAGCAGAGCAGCTCTGACCTGGTCGTTCGATGCACTCATCCACCGTTCCACTTCCTGCCACGCCCAGACATAGCCACGTTGCGTCACTCCCACAGGGCGCGGAATGGATGTCTTCGTGCTCCGCTTGCAATCCCCCAGCTTCTTCAAGATTGGCGTGATCTGCTGCACGGTAATCGTCTTCTTCATGCGCTCTTCAACGGCACCGGCTACGTCCTCGGCCAGATACACCGGACGATTGAACGGCGAAGAGCCGCTCTCCCGAAGCTCCGCAATGATCTGCTCCGGCACGGATGCGCTAGCCCGGATCAACTCTTCCTTCGCACCGGTTCGCGGCGGCTCGGCATTTGCGTCGAAGTCGGAGAGGTCGAAGTTCAGAAGATAGTGTTTGAAGGCGGCAATGCTCTCGTCCGAGAGACCGGCGTCCACGAGCTGACGATAATATGTGTCTTCCCGTTTTGCGGCTTCCACCTTACACACGAAGAGCCGCCGGTCGTCATGCTCGATGGCCATGGGCTTATCGCTGTTGGTCATGATGATTATGCCGCGAGGCGTCCTCACGTTGAAAGCATCAATCCCCTTGCGCTCGACAGATTGGATCTCCTCTGTCGCCCATCGCTTAAGGCGGTTGTAAGCCGTCTTCAGCTCATCGATCTGCAGTTCGTCGAGGGCCAGAAGACGAACGTTTCCGAGCTCAGCCTGCCAACGCTCGCCCAGAACGCCACCGTACACCTCACGAACATCATTCTCATGGAACATGCGCTTGACGGCCTGCACCAGAAGGTTCTTGCCAACACCCTGTCTGGATTGCAGCACGATCGCCGACTTGATCTTGGCGGCCGGCCGCTGGATGAGATGGGCAAGGTATTGAAGGACCCAATGCCTCTCCCCGTCGCCAGGCAGAAGATAGCGAAGGTGGTCAAGCCAAAGAGAGGCATCGCCTTCCGCGGAAGCGATCCCCCCGTCCTTCCAGGTGTTAAAAGTCCGGACCCCATTTCCCTCGACAATGAGCTTTTCATTCCCGACCAGGAAGTCGTGCTCGTCGGCCAGACACGACAGTTTCGAATTGCGGAAGGCCGTGCTGGCCAGCTGGTTCTTGCGCATGTTCCGCGTGAAGGAGCGATCGAAATCCTCCTTCGTCTTGTCTCGCCCCGTCGAGATGTCAAAGAACAGACCCGTTTTTGAGTCGAGCACGTACTTCGCCTGCAGCGGTCCGAGCCCCGGATCTGTGCGGGCCAGCTCCACCGGAGTCCGAATGACCATTCCTTCCCGGAAGAGGCAGCCTCCGCACTCGGAGTTAGTCGCAGCGATCGTCTGGCACAGCTTAGGGCGGTACTTGCTGGCGTGATCCAGCTTGGCTTGGGCTTCGCGATAAACGTATCGCGGGTCGCGGGCAGACATCAGATGAAAATAGCGCTGCCCTTGGGGGATGTGCGCCAGAATATCAGCGGCGTCCTTCCACTGCGGCTCGGTCAGGCGCTCACTGGCCTCGTCACATGAACGAAGAAAGCTGCAGGCTGTGACCATCGCAAGAGCACCAGCGGCACTCTTGCTGGCGTCCTCATCCTCCGAGATCATTTCCTGACGAAGTGCGTCAGCCAAGGCATGCCCGCCAGAACGCGACGAACTGTCAGAGCTCTCGGCTATTCGGGCCGCGACGACGCCTTCCATCTGCTCGAGGGTCCAGGTCCGACCACTTGCCCCGTCCAAGATGTGGACGGGTTTGGCCGGCTTGGTCTTAGGGTTGAACGTTCCCGGCACCCTGAGGACGCGTGCGAGCTCTGCGATAAAGTCCAGCTTGAGCCCATGTCGTTCCCAGACCACCCGAGCCTGCTCGTTCCAGGCTGACCAGAGTCGCTCAACGCGGCTCCGATCTTCCGACGTCTTCAGAAGCAAGGGCTGCTCGAACTGCCAGATCGGGTAGATCCCCCCACCGGAATGGACGATCAGAGTGGGCTCGGGTAGTCCGGCCTCCCCTAGCAACTTGAGCGCTTGCTCTTCGTTTTCCGGGAGGTTTTTGGCGGAGTGCACCCCAGTGGCGAGGTCGATGTCGAGCGCCAGGAAGGCGACGGCACAGGCCGTGTCTTTTTGGCGCGTCTGTTTGTCGAGGGCTTGCCCATCGTGAAGGGCTACCGCGAGGTACCGATGAACGTTATCGGGCTGTGCTGCCAAAAAATCGAAGGCGATTTCTCGACTGCTATACGGAAACACCGTGTGCCGCGGACGCCCACCCGACAATTCGAACACAACGAGGTTGCCCTCGCCTTCCTGCCCGAACATCAGCTCGATGTAGTCCTTAATCTGCTTCCTGTTGGAGTGCATGGGCGCTTACCATGCCTTCCTGGAGAACACGGTCGTGAGAAACGTTCGCGGATCGGCGTCGTCGTAATGGGCGAACTCACGGATGCGTCGAGCGCGATCGTCCTTCAAGATGATGTCCGCGGCCCGTCGGATCTCTTCGTCACTAGCTTCGCGAGCTGCCCAAGATTTCCAGCTCGGAACGAACGGCTTCGGAAACCAATAGTGGTCTGAGGCGTAAGCAGGATGCGGCCTCGGGCCAAGCCCTGCCTGAACGAGCTCGATGAGTGCATCCCGGGGGATATGAAGTTTTAGTGTCTGAATCAAAACGACTGGTGCAATTTCAAGGTCTTGCGAGGCGACGCGTGAGCAGGCGGATGTGGGCGATGAAGACCCAGGCTTCGGC